>JAJFUB010000079.1 GCA_021372615.1 bacterium
GTCGGGAGAGGCCCACACGTCGCGGGGGCCGATGATGTTGGAGTTGAACCAGCCGCCCAGCAGCCACATGCGTCCCTCGTGCACGACCTCCCCACACGAATCACGAGGCGCCCACGCCGCGTGTTCGCTCACGAGCTTCCAGTCAGGCTGTTGTGTCTGTGCCATTGGACCCTCCATCGCCGTCAGGCAGAGCGATGCCAGCAGCAGTGCTGCGGGTGTTCTCATGCACACGGGGTTCACTCCTCCACCGTCACATGCCTGGGTAGAGTGTGTTGTTGACCAGCGTGGGGACCGCGAGCGGCGCCGCGTTGCAGTAGACGCACGCCCCGCCCCCGCCGAACAGAATGATCTCCTCACGGCTGTCGCCCCACACGTCGGCGCGGGTGCAGTAGAAGTGGAAGTGCTGTTCCGGTCGCTCGCCACCTGGCAGCACCATCGGCAACTCGGCGATGATGTCGCCTTGCCCGTCGAAGATCGCCGCAGGTTGATGCGGGCCGCGGCTGTAGACGAGGATGCTCTGTAGCCCTGCACCGAGCCAGTTGCATTCCAGGCAGGCGGCGTACCAGCCCCCGTCCGGCTGCGTCCGGCGCCAGATCTCTCGGCCGTCCACGTCGTACAGGTAGAGCGTGGCCGAGGCGCGCCCACCGCCCGGCTGGGGTTGGCCTCGGTCAATAGCGGCGAACTGCAACTCCGAGTCGGCGCGGAAGCGCCCGGCCACGACGTGCTGCGCCTCGGCCAGTGGGTGGCTCCACAGCTCCTCGCCTTCGGCCGTCAGGCAGTGCAGGCCATGGTTGCCGAACAGCAGACGCCATGTTCCATCCGCCAGGCGCACCATGTAGGCTGCGTCCTGGTGGGCGCCGGCCGCCTCGCGCTCGAACAGCACCGTACCGTCGTGATCCACGAGCGCGAAGCCGACGAAGATCTCGTCGCGTCCGTCGCCATCCACGTCCCCGTAGGCCGGGAAGTGTCCGACGGACCCCGGGTAGTGCCACAGCACTTCCCCGGCGTGTGATACGCCCCACATGTTCCAGTAGCGGTCCTTGACCACCAGATCGCGGCGGCCCTGGCCCGTGAGGTTGGCGAATAGGAAGCTGTCATCGGCCGGCGCCGGGAGCGGGAACTCATCCTTCTGCTGCCCGGTCTGCCCGTCGAGCACGACCATCGCTGCGGCCCCGCCATACTCCAGCGCCCGCTCGATCACGCCGTCCGGTCGCGTCTCGACCCTCAGGTAGTCGGCCTGCCGCACGACGAGCACCTCGTTGCGGCCGTCGCCGTCCCAATCAACGATCTGCACGGGCAGGTCGCTGTAGATCGCGGCGTTGGCCGCTGAAGGCGTCCCGGTCTGCCACAGCACCTCTCCCTGAATGGTCGTCGCGGTTAGGCACGTGATGCGGCGCGGGCCCCGGAGGCTCTGCACAAAGAGCAGGTCCGGGGCCCCGTCGCCGTTCAGGTCACCGACGCGCACCGTCTCGGCGCCAAAGTCCCGTACATCCAGGCTGCTGACCAGGTGAGCTGCCATGGGCGGGCTCTTCGCCATGCAGCACCCGGCCGCCTGCCTTGACCACTCCGCAGGTGTGGTCTCCGGGACCGGCGAAGAGACACGCCGCAAGGGGATCGCCATCGTTGCCCACGCGTGAATGGAGCGCACACACATGAAAGCTGCCGTCATCGAGGAACCAGGGAAGCTCGTCGTGCGGGAAGTGCCCGAGCCCGTGATGGGCGACTACGACTGCCTGTGCGAGGGGCTGTACGGGACGACGTGCAGTGGCACGGACCTGCACCTGCTGGGCGGCCACCCCCTCTTTGGCATCAAGTTCCCCACCATCCTGGGCCATGAGAGCATCGGCCGCGTCATTGAGGTCGGCCCGAAGGTGGAGTGCTTCAAGGTGGGCGATCTGGTGACCCGGCTATGCAACCGCCCGACCGAGGACCTGCGCGTGCACTGGGGCGGCTTCGCGGAGCGAGGGCTGGTGAGCGACTGGCGCGCCATGGAGCGCGACGGCGTGCCGCTGGACTGGACCAAGGGCATCCAGCAGGTCCTGCCGAGGGACTTCGACCCGGCCCGGTCCACCATGGTCATCACCTGGCGCGAGACCTTCAGCTTCATCACCCGCATGGGCGTGGCGGAAGGGGCCAAGGTGCT
This sequence comes from bacterium, assembly GCA_021372615.1. NCBI lineage: Bacteria > bacterium. The sequence continues at coordinate 2,144 of JAJFUB010000079.1, forward strand.
GGTGATGGGCACGGGCGGCAACGGGCTGTCCTACATGAACCACGCCGTCAATCTGGGCGCGGCGACCGTCCTGGCCATTGGCAGCCCCGCGCGCGAGGAGACGGCCCGCGCCGTCGGAGCCACGGACTTCATCTCGTACCACGAGGACGACCTGGTCGCCGCGGCGCGGGAGCGTGGACTGGACGGCTTCGACCTGATGATTGACGCCGTGGGCAAGATCGGGCAACTCGACCGCGTCATGCCGCTCGTGCGACCGGATGGTGTCGTCGCCATCTACGGTGTGGACGACTACGGCAGGGTCACGATCAACCCCCAGCGCGCGCCCGGCAGCTTCACGTTTGCCAACAAGGGTTACTGGGAGTATGAGACGCACGACCGGGTGGTGGAACTGATACAGCGGGGCCGCCTGCGTGCGGAGCATTGGCTGGATCTGGACCACGCCTTCCCGCTGACGGAGATGAACGAGGCCCTGGCGGCGATTCGCGAGCGCCGCGTGGTCAAAGCCCTGGTGAAGCTGAGCGGAGACTGAGCGGGGGACGACCCAAGGGGCGAGGGAGGATGGTGCCGGAGGCGGGATTCGAACCCACACGCCCCTCACGGGACAAGGGATTTTAAGTCCCCGGCGTCTACCATTCCGCCACTCCGGCACACTGTGGGAAGTATAGCAGAACCCTTCGCCCCAGTCCATCGGCCGGCGAGGCGCGTCAGTCGTCCTCGGCCGACACGATCGCTGTGGGCGTCAAGCGGAAGCTGCGGAACGGGTACTCATAGGCCGGGGCGCGGCCCATCGAGACCCGGAAGGTCAGGTCCGCCGGGAATAGCAGCACCGAGTGCAGGTTGATGCTCCCCATCCCCACCCCTGGCTGGCCGATGAAGTTCATCGTCCGGTCAGTCCGCCCGTAGTTCTCCCCGATGAGCCGCTCCAGCTTCCGGTAGCGGCCGCACCAGCTGACCCACCCGCCCTGCGGCTCGTCCTGGTACAGCGCTCGGAAGTGGTTGGTCGCGATGACCACCCCCGGCAAGCCGGAGACATAGTCGTAGTTCCCCTCCGGCTCCAGCCAGGTGTTGTCGAAGGGCGCGGTGTCGGCAGCGCCATTGGCGGTGTCGTCGCGCAGATTGAGGGCGGCCGGCTGGTCCGCCGCAGGGGGGGCCTGCTGGGAGCGCGGCGGCAGCTCGGGCAGGGGCGCATCGCCCGGCTTGGCCCAGCGCACCGCCACCTGCTCGTGGTCATACTCGACGACCGCTGCCGCCGGCGGACTGCCCCCGGCGACGAGCATGTTCGTCCCGCACGCACGTGGGGTGTTCTGGATGATGTCCACCCCCTCCTGCACCGTGCTCGCGTGCTGCACGATCTTGCGGATCATGAAGCAGGTGGACAGGCCGTCGAGACTGTCCGAGCGCCCCCAGGAGGTGTTGTTGGCGGCCAGGACGCCCTTGGTGTTCATGGCTGTCCAGCCGTTGATGATGCCCGCCCAGGTGACGGTGAAGAAGGGGATGCCGGTCTCGGGCACGTAGTGGATGATGACGGCGGCGTACTCGCTGACACCGTGGTCCCAGAAGTCGAAGTTGCGGCCGGCAACCAGCTCCCCGGTCGCCGTGGCGCGGCCATAGACGGCAAAGCTGCTGCACTGCGAAGCCCGCCAGACATCGCCGAAGAGTTGCAGGGCCACCAGGTCCCAGTAGTCCACCCGCGCGGTGCCGGCCAGGGCATGCAACTCCTCCCGGATGTCGGAGGGAAGCTGCCGCTCCATACGCTTCGTCCCAGCGATGAGCCGGGCGTGCCGCTCCGGGTCCCCCGCCTCACCGCCGATGACATCGCGCACGACGCGCCGCACCTGCGAGCCCAGCAGCCGCCCGTGCTGCCGCCCCATCTCCTCCGGCGTCCCCACCAGTCGCAGCACCCGGTAGCCGTTGCAGCGGTACCGCTGGGGTGTCGTCTCCTCCCACTGGGCGTTGGCGACGGCGCAGGCTGCGAGGAGAGTAAGGGATACCAGGAGTGGACGGCGGGGAATCATAGGCGCCCTTCAGACACGTGACTCGCCTGACTGGCTATGCCGCCAGCTGCGCCTGACGCAGCATACCACTCAGCGAACCTCTGAACGCAGTCCAGGCCTCCCACGAAGTCCGACCCGGCGGTCCAATTCCGGCTGTCAAATACGCCATCGAACAGCCTGCGCTCGATGCCAACGTCTGGATTGACGACGTGCACTTGCCCTGAGCGTGCCCTAGTGTTGGTGCCCAGCAGGTACCGCAACGTCAAGTCAGTTGCCGGGAGGGAGTACCCGATCAGGAACACTCGGTCCGCGGCGGAGACTGCCCGCGCGGCATCGTGCCAGAGAAGGCGCAGGGTATCGTTGGCGTAGAAGCCCGTCTTCGTCGCGACGGGTGGTATGACCAGCGGCACCTTGTCTCTCACATGCTCCTCGTCAAGCTGCCGCGCTTCCTCGCGTTTGTCGTCACCGGATCTAGGGACCGCAACGTAGTATATCTGGTCGCCAGGATTGTCGAAGTTGCCCGAGTAGTACCAGTTGGTCGAACCGTGGAGCTTGAGGAGACGCAGCGTAGCGGGGAACGTGCCACCAAAAACCATGCTCGTACGTGCGATACCGCGACAGACCGGCAGGCGCCACAGGTGCGGTTCGACGATCTGCTCGAGACTGCTGCAAGCGACGCGCTCGACTATCGTGTCGTAGTTGAGAGAGAGCACTTGAGCTCGGTGGTCGTGCCATGCCCTGACTAGCCCGACGACCCACTCTGGTGGGGCGGTCGAGAAAGAGTGGTTCTCCGCCTCGGACACAGTGTCAGCAACGGCGCGGCTCAGCATCAGGAAGGCCGCGCGATTGCTCAGTGTCTCCTCCTCGGAGTGCCAGGGTTGTCTTGAGCATAGGTAGTCAAGAAGGAGTTCCACGTTCCCTGCGAACAGCGGCGTACTCGACGCTCTCCTCGAGGCCGGGGACTGCGCCAGTGCTCCTACACGCAAGGACAGGTCTGCCAGCAGGGGCATGCCGCAGAAGACAGCCTGGGAGAAGCCAGCGCCCAATATGAAGACGTCGCCCATCGCGAGGGGTGTCCCCTAGGTCTGCGGCTCGAGCCGCAAGGTCAGCCGTTCCAGCGTGAAGGCCTGGCCCTTGTCCGACAGCCGGAGGCCGACCGTGTGCCAGCCGTCTGTCGCCAGGCGGCCGAGGGGCAAGCAACCCTTCTCATCCAGCGGCAGCGGGCCCTTGCCGTCCACCATGACCGTCAGCTCCGGCTGCGACGGCTGCGGTGCCAGTGTCCATGTCCCGGCGGGCAGGTAGGCATAGAAGAGCACATTGTCGCCCGGCGACACGACGACTTCGCGACGACGCAGCGCGCCCTCGAGCGGCGGTTGCTTGAGCTTGCTGGCCTTCAGGTTCAGGCTGCCGGCGTCCATGCTCAGCGCGCCCTGCTGGGCCTGCCGCGCGACCAGGGCTTTGAAGGCCACCACATAGTCAGTCGGCTGCGTGCCGGCCGCGCTCTGCAGGACCCCGCGCAGCGTGTCCGGACCGTACGCCGCCTGCGTCCACAGCAGGAAGCCGATCAGGTACTGCATGGCGTCCGCGCCGACCTCCCCGGTAGACAGCAGCCCGGCGTCCGGTCCGGCCGCGAGCCAGTAGTCCAATGAGGTGCGGCAGACCTTCTCGATGTAGTCGGCCACAGCGAAGTCGCCCTCGGGCCAGAGCGCCGCCACGGCCTGTCGGGCTGCCTCGGAGGGCCAGGGATCGCCCGAGACCTCCCCTGCTTCCTGGGCGAGGTACTGCAGGAGCAGTCTCTCCCCCAGTTCGCCGGAAGCGAAGGGCTCGGGTCGGGCGAAACGCCCGATCTCCGGCAGCACCAGGTGCCCGTACTCGTGGGCCGCCTGCCGCGCCCACTCGATCCCGCTGCGGGGCGTGTCTATGTTGTAGAAGTACAGAGCGTCTTTGTAGGTCTCCGCTCCGGCTGGGCCCTGGCGGCACAGGTAGGCGTTGACCAGTCCCGGCTCGCGCGGCAGGCTCAGGTACAGCCGCCCGTACCAGCAGTAGCGCAGCAGCAGATGAACCAGCCGCGTGGCGACCGGGCTGTAGTTCCGCCCGGCGCTCAGCGTCTCCGAGGGCCAGGACAGGACGAAGCTCAGCAGGTACCGGTCGCTGTCGGCGGCCATGGTGTAGCCATAGCACGAGCGATTGACCTGGCAGAAGACCTTGTCACCGGTGACCGGTACCGCAATCTGCGGCGGCTCGCCGTCGCGCTGCGCCCCGCCGCGCTTCATGTCCTCATGGAAGAGCACGGAGTTGGTGTAGGCCAGGCGGCGAGTCAGATCGCCCACCCGCACCACGTCATTGACGAAGCCGACGGAACTGAAGGCCAGGTACGGCTCGCGTACGGCCCGGGGGAAGTACCCCTCGTAGAACAGCGGCTTGATGTGCTCGCGCCCGTAGGCGTCATCGGGCCACAGCGTGAGTAGCTGGCCATAGGCGTCGAGGGCCTTGGTGCGCAGCGCAATGATCTGGTCTGTCGTGGCGACATCCCTGGTGTGTTCGCGCCAGGCGTCGTACAGGTAGCCGAAGTTGCTGTAGACGGCGGGGTAGGTCGGGTCGAGGTCGCGCGCTTCCTGGAGCTTGCGCTCGGCGTCCTCATATTGGCCAGCCGCGATCATCTCCTGGACGGCCTTGAGGATGCCCGCGGCCTGTTGGCGTTGCGGCGAGGTCCCTGCCGGTTGCGCCGACACCCCGCCCTGTGCGGGGGCGTCCACCGGCTGGGCCGGCGCAGCGACGGCCAGCACCGCCAGGCCGACGAGGATCAGCAACGCCACGATGGGGCCGCGTCTCATGGTGCGCCTCCACGCGCGGTAGGACTTGCGCTCACGCTCCAGGGTTCCCATGGCACGTGACCCGGGCCGCCACGTCCTCCACCAGTTGCAGGTTCTCCCGGTCCACGATGCTCTCGACGTAGAACAGCTTGTTGCTCTCCGGGCAGTGCCACAGCAGGGCCTTGACGCGGTCCGGGAAGCCTTTGCCGCGCACATGGTCCACGAAGGACTTCAGCTTCTCCTGCGGCAGCGCCGTGCGCCCCTCGATGAGAATGGCGTCGTGCCCGCGATGGGTCATCTCCGTGTACTGGGCGTCGAACTTCTTGAGACGCTTGGCCAACTCGTGCTTGCCCCAGTCCAGCAGGCTCTGTCGGCGCAGGATCACGTTAGCCATGCCCCAGCGCGACGCGTGGAGTTGCTCGTCGCCCTGCGCCAGCCCGATCTCGATCAGGCCGGCCATCAGTTTCTGGCTGGCCAGCACGAAGTCCTTGGGGCTGTAGAAGTCGAAGCCGTAGGCACTCCACAGGACCCAGTCCTCGCGCGGGTGGTCTTCGAGGTCCAGGATGACCTGCTCGGCCATCGCCTGCACCGGCTCATCGAGTCGCCCCATGACCTGCAGGATGACGGTCTTGTGGCAATCGGGGCAGAACCACGCGGCGCCGAAGCCCTGCGTCTCGCCCTTCCACGCAAAGAACTGCGGGGCCTTCTTGCCGCGCATCTTGCGCTTGCTGGCCAGCTTCACATCGCGGCTGACCTCGGTCCGGCTCTTCTTGCCCTTGGACATTTCGCGGAGGTACTTCTCCACGACCTTGTTCAGGTCCACGAAGCTGTTGCCGGCGTCGGCCCACTTGATCTCCAGCCGCGGCATGTCGCCATCGTCGTAGCGCAGGTAGCCCTGCGCCTTCTCCCCGCCGATGGCGCCGATGTTCCAGTCGTCGGGCATGGTGAACGACAGCCCCTGCCAGCCGACGCGGACCCAGTTGTCAGTGTTCAGTTCTGCCATGGATTGTCTCGCTATGACTTGAGGTGGAGTACGCCCCCTGGCCCCTATCCCCTGTCCCCCGTCGGCGGCGCGGGTGGCGCGGGGCGCGGGGGCGCGGGGCTGGGCGGGTATGGCGGCCGGTACGGCGGTCGCGGCGGCGACACGACCTTCTCGTCCCACTTCACCCCCGCCGTGACGTGCATCAGCACCGCCAGCACCACAATGGAGGCGATGGTGATGGTCAGGCCGGTGTAGCCATGCCAGAAGAACGCGTACGAGAACAGCACCAGGAACAGCAACTGGGCCGGGGCGACTACGGTGAACGTGAACCGCCCGCCCAGGACGCGCACCACGTAGCTCACCACCAGCAGCACCGACACCGCCGCCGCGATCACGAACGTCGGGCCGATAGGCAGGTGGTCGGCCAGGTACGAAAACAGCAGATGGAAGGCAAAGAACGCCGCCGCGATGAAGAAGAAGTGCATCGGGTGGAGGTTCTTGCCCTGCGTCAGGCCGATGATGACGACTACACAGACAAAGAACAGCAGCCCGACCGGCGCGAAGTACGCGATGCGGGAGGCCACCGGCCCGGCGTTGAGCTTCTCGGGCACCTCCACACCCGCCGCGAACCCCGAGATCAGCGTGCCGAAGTCCCACACCAGCCTGGTCCCGCCGCCCTCGACCGGCTGCCTGTCCGTGGGCGACAGCGTCTTGGGCGGGAAGTTCACCCGGTCGAAGTGCGTCATCACGGTCAGCTTGAAGTTGCGAATGTTCGCGACATAGTCCCCGAACTTGTACTGCCAGGTCTCCAGCCCCCGCGTGTCGTAGTGGACGTGCAGTCTGCCCTTCTGCCCTGGCCGCAGTTGCACCTTGCCCGCGATGACGCCCTGGCCCGGCGCGGGGAAGAGCGGCTTGCCGTTGAGCGTGCAGGCGAAGTTGGCGTAGCTGGCGCTCGTGTTGGGCAGGGCGAAGGTGGCGTCCGCCCAGACCGCGCTGTCATAGCCGTGGCTGATGGTGTAGTCCGCATCGAAGCTGACGTTGTAGCACCGGTACCATAGCAGGCCCTTGCGCCTCAGGTCCAGCTTCATGTCGGCCCGGATGTCGTTGCTGTCGGCCAGGATGCCCTGCGGCACCCATACGGTCGTGCGCTTGCCCTTCTCGCGCCGGGTCTCCGCGTGCGAGATGGTGAAGGCGGGGGCCGTCTGCACGATGGGCTGGCCCCACAGGCCCTCGACCTGGTCGCGCAGGTTGGCGTTGGCCTCGCGGGTGCGCTGGGTGACGCTGCCCCCCAGGATGGCCCAGCAGATGGAGATGACGACAAAGATCAGGAAGATCCAGACCAGACGTCCGGCATTCATGGCTTGCCGCCTTTCCCCGGGGGACGGCCCAGCCTAGTCCCCCTGGTATGGTCTCAGTCTCCCTAGCAGAACACCCGGGCCGTGCTTGAAGTGCCACCCAAAGCGCGCTGCGGCCAGCCGCAGCGCCTGCTTCACCTCTTGGTCGCGGTTGTGACAGAACAGATTCCAGGCCACCAGGTGCGCCCATCCGGCGCCCAGTCGGGCCACCCGGACGCAGTACAGCAGGGCCGTCGGGAATCGGCCCTTGTGCAGCCGCCAGTACGTGTACTCGGCCATCGTCTGGCGGAAGTCAGACTGGAAACCGTGCGCCGGCGCCGACGAGGCGTCTTCCTCGTGCCTGGCGTACGCCGCTGGCACGATGACCCGCCGCCACCCCCACCGTTTGATCCGCAGGCACCAGTCTATGTCATCATACCACATGGACAGCCGCTCCTCCATGCCGCCAACCTGCTCGACGACCTCGCGCCGCACCATCAGCGCCGCCCCGACGATCCAGTCCACGTCGTAGCACTCAGCCTCGCGGCGGAAGGCGCGGACCATCCGGACCTCGAGGCGCCGGCTTGCGCGAGGCGGGAGCAGCGCCAGCCGCAGGCGGGGGAAGACGCCGGCGGGGGTGCTGCGGCCGTCGGGCGACCAGGAGGGGCTGCAGGCGCCGACATCGGGGCGGGTGTCCATCGCGTACACCAGCTCATCCAGGCAGCCGCGCGTCAACTCGGCGTCGCTGTTGAGGAAGAGTATGTAACGCCCCCGAGCCCGCGCCAGGCCCTGGTTGCAGGCCGCCGCACGCCCGACGTCCTCAGCATTGGTGATCAGTTGGGCGTTGGAGTACAGGCCGCGGACCATCTCGGCGCTGCCGTCGGTCGAGCCGTTGTCTACGACGATGGTCTCGACGGTCTGCCGCCCGGCCCACTGACGCGCAGACACGATCGCGCGAGACAGCAGGGCGCGGGCATTGCGGTTGATGATGATGACGGAGACGCTGACCGCGCCCTCAGGCGAGAGCATCCCGGTAGACCTCGAATGTCTGTCGCGCCGTGCGCTCCCAGGAGAACTCTGCTGCCCGCCGCAGGCCTCGCGCCCGCAGGTCCTCGGGCAGGGCGCTGTCGTGCAAGACGGCGGTCAGGGCTGCAGCGAGGGCCGCGCCATCGGTGGGCTCGACCAGTACGGCGGCCTCGCCGGCGACCTCGGGCAGGCTGGTGGTGCTGGAAGTCACCACCGGGGTGCCACAGGCCATGGCTTCGAGGACCGGCAGGCCAAACCCCTCATACAGGGACGGGAACGCGAACACACTCGCGGCGCGGTAGAGGGCAATCAGGTCGTCAGTGCCGATCCAGCCCGTGAAGACCAGACGCCCGGTGAGACCGGGGAAGCGATCCCGCAACGTGTCCGGGCTGTCCATGCCGGGCCGGCCCACGACGACCACAGTGGCTTCACGCAGCGGCCCCGACGGAGCGGTAGCGACCACGTCGAGCAGGTGCGGGACGTTCTTGCGGGGGCTGGAGTACCCGACGGTCAGGATGATGGGAGGCTCCACCCCGAACGCGGCCCGCACCCGGGCCTGGGCCTCCGTCGCGTCGCCCGGGGTGAAATGCTCGGCCTGGGCCAGAGGGACCACATGCACCTTCCGGGCCGGGAGCCGCATCAGCCTGAGCAGGTCCTGGCGCGAGGCCTCCGAGTCGGTGATGACGGCGCGCGCACGGTGTGCCGAGAGGGTGATCAGCCCGCTGCGCAGGCGCGACCGCGTCGGGGGGTACAGCTCGGGCAGTATCCGGTAGGCCAGGTCGTGGATGGCGACGACCGTCGGGCAAGGTGACACCGGCGGAACCAGGTAGGGCGCGTGGAGCACATCAGCCCCGTCGGCACGCAGCCGCCGCGGCAGGCCGACGGGGGTCCACAGCCACCCCCGACGGGTGGTAAAGAGCCGCTGCTGGCACTTGTCAGCGCGTGGGAGAGGGTTCTCGCTCCCAAAGCGGCTGTCGCCGTAGAGCGTGACCTGCGTCACCTCCGGCAGGCGGGCAAGCTGTGGTATCAGGTTCTCCAGGACGACGCGATCTCCGGCGAAGCCGGCCTGGATCGTCCTGGCGTCAATGGCGATGTGCATGGCATCCTTCCCCGCGTCGCCGGCGATCTGCTGCGCCCCTCGGGCGCTGTGCAGGCGGAGGTCGGCCTACGGCCGGCAGACGGCAACCAGGTCCAGGGCCTCCTCAAGCGGCCCGGTGGTCACCACGTAGTACGCGCAGTCATGGTGTGTCAGGAGGTCCGTCGGCAGCGCCGGGGGCGCCACGGCCTGCTGAGGCCCCCGCAGGCGGCCCAGCAGCCACCGGCGCAGCCCGCGCGGGGCCAGCCGCCGCAGCCCCAGCCGGTCCCTCGCCACCGACCGCCGGGCCCAGGTGTCGGCACTCTCGAAGCGGGCCATCCGCGGGCCGGGGAAGGTGCCGTAGGGTGTCAGGGCGCTGAAATGCCGCCGCAGCAGATCCCACAGGTCATCCGGGCCGAACTCGCGCGCGTGACATTCCGAGCTGAGGAACTCACCCGGCGCCTGGGTCAGGCGATTGGGCACAGCGATGATGGCCTTCCCACCGGGAGCGCACACGCGGCGCAGCTCGCCGCAGAAGGCCTCCGGGTCGGCAGCGTGTTCGAGGACCTGGGAGGAAACGACGAGGTCGAAGGCCCCGTCAGCGAAGGGAAGGCCCTGGGCGTCGCCGCATACGTGCGCCAGTGGCCCGGGGTATCGCCTCCGGGCCTCGCGCAGCGCCTCGCACTCGCGATCCAGGCCCACCGTGGGGCCGCAGTGCCGCGCCAGTATGTGCGCGCCATAGCCAATGCCGCAGCCACAGTCGAGGGCCAGCGTCACCGCTGGCGCTTCGTGCACGACGAAGGCATAGGCCGCCAGGTGACGTTGCAGCAGTCCCTCGTCGCCGCGCTCGCCGGGGATCAGTCGCTCAATGACTGCGTCTAGGGGCATGGCACACTACCTGTTGGGTCGGCAGGAATCGGCTCGCGCGTGGCGCATAGAGCCGTGACACCTGCCAGCGAGAGCCGGAACCAACGCGCCGACCGGCGGTGTTGCATATGAGGCATGCGAGCGGCACTAGTTCTCCCTCTACAACAACTCTGGACGCATTGGGACCTCCTACGCGAGCTGACGGCCCGTGAGTTGAAGGTCCGCTACCGACGGAGCGCCCTGGGTTTCGTGTGGTCGCTGCTGACCCCCATCTACCAGATCATCATCTACACGATGGTGCTCAAGTACATCATGGGCTGGGGAGGCAGGAACCTCTCCATCAACATCCTGGTCGCCCTCATCCCCTGGACGTACTTCAATGTGACCGTACTGAACTGCTGCTCGTCGGTGCTGCGCTACCGCGGCGTGGTCAAGAAAGTCTACTTCCCCCGGCAGATGCTGCCCCTGGCGACGGTGTTCGCCAATCTCGTCCACCTGTTGCTCAGCACCGGCGTGTTGTTCCTGTTCTTCCTGTTCCGCCCGGTGGCCTTCGACGAGATGTTCCTCTTCCTGATTGTCCTGGTGATCGGCGAGACGTTCCTGGTCTCGGGCCTGGGCTTCATGGCGGCCAGCGCCCACACGTACTTCCAGGACGTCGAGTACGCCCTCACCAACATCTTCCAGGTGGCCATGTTCCTGACACCGGTGCTGTACTCGTCCGAGCTGCTCAACGGCCATCCGCCGCTCTACAAGCACCTGTTCATGCTCAACCCGATGGCGGTCTACTGCGAGGGCTGGCGTGGAATCCTGCTGGGGCTGCCCGGCCCCGACGGCAACCTGCACCTGACCCTCCCTGACCCGATGTACCTCGGTATCGCCCTGGGGGTGTCCGTGCTGGCTTTCCTGCTGGGCCTCATGGTGTGGCAGCGGCACGAGTGGCGCCTGCCGGAGGTGCTCTAGATGGAGCCCCGCATCAGCGTCCGCGACTTGCACAAGCGCTATGTCGTGTACCACGACCGGGTTCTCGGCTTCAAGGACGCCGTGGTGAGGCGGGTCAAGGGCATCACATCCCAGCGCGAGGAGTTCTGGGCCTTGCGCGGCGTGTCCTTCGACATCGAGCCGGGCGAGGCGGTCGGCATCATCGGGCCGAATGGCTCGGGCAAGAGCACGCTGCTGGGCATCGTCGGCCGCGTGCTGCGCCCCACCGCAGGCGTCGTCACAGTGAACGGCCGCATCTCCATCATGATGGAGGCCGGCGTCGGCTTCCATGACGACCTGACCGGGGTGGAGAACATCTACCTCAGCGGCGCGCTGCTGGGCATGAGGCGGCGGGAGACTCAGCGCAAGATCGAGCAGATCATAGACTTCGCCGGCATCCGCGAGTTCGTGGACACGCCGGTGCGCATGTTGTCCTCGGGCATGTACATGCGCCTGGGCTTCTCCGTCGCGGTGCATCTGGATCCCGATGTCCTGCTCGTGGATGAGGTGCTGGCGGTCGGCGACGAGGCTTTCCACCACAAGTGCCGGCGGCGGCTGGCCGAGTTCCGCCAGCAGGGCGGGGCGATCATGTTCGTGTCCCACCGCATGGCCGAGGTGCAGTGGCTCTGCGATCGCGTCATCTGGATCCAGAACGGGCTGGTCCGCCAGGAGGGCCCGACCGATGACGTGGTCGCCGCCTATGTGGCCGAGCACATGCCGGACTATGACGGCATGAAGGACACGCTGGACGCAGCGCCCCTCTAGCGCGAGGCCTCCCCTACAGGGCCCCCGGAAGGTCCCCTCTCTCCCCCTGTCGAATGTTGTCCCGCCACACCCAACTACCAGCAAACATGGCGGTGTTACCGATGGCTCAACTCAAGTTGTCTGCCTGCATTGAGATGCTGTTCAACAAGCTCGACATCCTCGACCGGCCGGCGGCGGTGGCGGAAGTCGGGCTGCCCGGTCTCGAGTTCTGGGGCTGGAAGAACAAGGACATGGATGCCATCAAGGGCAAGGCCGACGCGGCCGGCGTGCAGATCGCGGCCTTCTGCATCGTGGCCGACGCCCCGCTGGTGAACCCTGAGACGACCGCGACGTGGGTGGCCGGAGCCCAGGAGTCCATCCTGCTGGCCGAGCGCATGGGCGTGCCGACGCTCATCACCACGACCGGCCAGGAGATGGACATCTGCCGCAAGGCCCAGCACGACGCTATCGTCGCCGGCCTGAAGGGCATCGCCCCGTTCGCCGAGGAGCACGGCATCACCATCGTGCTCGAGCCGCTCAACGTGCTCGTGGACCACAAGGGCTACTTCCTGGTCACTTCGGATGAGGGCTTCCAGATCCTCGACGAGGTCGGCAGCCCGAACGTGAAGCTGCTGTTCGACATCTACCATCAGCAGATCTCCGAGGGCAACCTCATCGCCCGCATTACGAGCAACATTGACAAGATCGGGCACTTCCACGTCGCGGACGTGCCCGGTCGCTTCGAGCCGGGCACAGGCGAGATCAACTACAGGAACGTGTTCGCGAAGATCGCCGAGACCGACTATGCCGGCTTCGTGGGCCTGGAGTTCCGCCCGACCGGCTGCCCGGCAGCAGCGCTGCGGCAGGTCAAGGAGATCGCGGGGCTCTAGAGCGGGTAGCGGCGCGATTCATCGCGCCCATGCTCGTGTCCAGGGACAGGTGAGTCAGCATGTCGGACTGCATCTTCTGCCAGATCATCCGGGGCGACATCCCCTCGGACGCCGTCTACGTGGACGAGCGCTGCTACGCCTTCCGCGACATTGACCCGCAGGGCCCCGTGCA
>JAJFUB010000080.1 GCA_021372615.1 bacterium
CGGCGCACACGACGCGCCACCCACGGCCTACGGCCGGTAGATGAGCAGGCAGCACGGGATGCGGCCGATGGTGGCAAAGTACACCGTCCCATCGAGCCCGCACACGCCGCGCCATGTGAAGTACTGCTGCTTCTTGAACTCCATGACCGACAGACCCTCGCGCGCGCCGGTGGCGAGGTCATGGCGGGCCAGCACCGAGCCCTTGCGCTGGCGACCGGTGGGCGTCGCCAGGTAGTACAGCCCGCCCCGCCGGTCCGGGACGAGGCAGCGCAACATGCTGCAGGGCTCATCCAGGCCCGGCCCGAGGTCCTCGATCACCGGCCGCTCCTGGCGCGGGTCGAAGCGGAACAGGTGGTCGCTGGAGTACGTGACCCCGTAGATCCACCCATCCTCGGCCAGCACCATGTCCGTAATCCACTCGTAGCGGCTGTCGGTGTTCCACGGGTGCGTGTAGGGCCTGGTGCCCAGGAACACCAGCTCGTCGGCCGCGACGTCGTACCTGATGAGCTGGGCCTGCGTGTCGGAGGTATACAGGTTCCCCGCGGCGTCGAAGACCATCGAGATGGGGTACTGGGCGCCGAGGCGGCCATAGTCCTTGAAGTCCCGGCCCTGCAGGTTCGTGCGGAAGAAGTGGGCTTTGGGGTACGTGGCGCCGTACAGGCAGCCGCGCTGCTCGTCGAGCATCAGGTACGGGATGCCGTCATGGGGGGTGATGACCCCGAAGTCCACGGTCTCGCCGGTGGCGGGGTCGTGGCGGAAGATGTGCCCACCGGGGAAGCTCATCTCCGGGTCGCCCCACATGGAGAGCGGGCTCCAGATGGTGTGGCCCAGCGGCGGGGTCGTGCAGTGCGTGGCCCCGTAGATCTTGCCGTCGCTGGCCTGGCAGAGCGAGAAGTGTATCTTGCCCTGGGTGGCGTGGCCGCTGTCGGCCGGCTCACCTGTCACCTCGCCCATGTCGGCCAGGTGCTGCAGCCGCCGCTCGCCGGTGTGGTACCGGTACAGGTGGGCCACCTGCCCGCCCTTGCCCTCCAGGCACAGGCCGATGTACACATGCGCATCGGTGCCGAGGGTGATGGTCCAGATCGTGTCGTGGAGGGGATGGTCCTCGAAGACCACGACCTCCCAGTGACGCGGGCTAAGGGATCTGAGGGGCATGAGGGGCTCCCGTGGCGGCGATAGGGCGCGGACGACCACCGGACATTCCTCGCGCGGGAAGGGTTACCTGCGCCCGCCCCGGTACGCCCGACACTCTTGTCGGGCGGCATGACGGAAACGCCCGACAGGAGTGTCGGGCGTACCACCGCGACGGCGGCCCGACAAGAGTGTCCGGCGTACCGCGTTAGTGGCCGTGCTCCTCAGGGTCCGGGTGGGCGACCGGCTCGATCAGCCCATTGGCCGGGCAGGCCTGCTCCTCCAGTTCCAGCGTCACTTCCGTCACACCGAAGTCATGGGCCAGCAGGCGCCTGAGTTCCTCGCGGACCCGTACGCGCTCCGCCTCGGCCGCGGCGCAGGTCACCACATGGGCGCTGAGGATGGTCACGTTCGAGCAGGGAGCCCAGACGCGCAGGTTGTGGACCTCCGCGACGTCCGCGACGCGCCCCATCGCCTCGGCGATGGCGCGGACGTTCAGATGTCGCGGGACGCCCAGCAGGAGGATGTGGACGGCCTCATCCAGCACGCGCACCGCCCCGACCACGAGCAGCAGGCCGATGCACACCGAGATGATCGGGTCGGCCAGGTACCAGCCAGTGAAGGCCATGACGAGGGCGGCGATGACCACCCCCACCGAGGCCAGCATGTCGCCCAGGACGTGCAGATAGGCACTACGCACGTTGAGGTCATGGTGATGGCCCGACAGCTTCGTTAGCACCAGCCAGTTGGCCAGCAGGCCGACGACGGCCACCACGAGCATCTGAGTGGTCTTGATCTCCGGCGGCTGCCAGAACCGGTGCCAGGCCTCCCGCCCGATCAGCGCCGCCATCACCAGCAGCGTCAGGCCGTTGAGCAGCGCTGCGAGGACCTCGGCGCGGTGCAGACCGTAGGTGCGCGTCTCGGTGGGGAGGCGGCAGGCCAGCCGCAGAGCCAACAGGCTGAGGGCGAGGGACACGACATCGGCAAAGACATGCGCGGCGTCCGACAACAGCGCCAGGCTATGGCTGAGCCACGACCCGACGATCTCCACCAGCAGGATGCCGACCGTCACGGCCGTCGCGAAGACCAGCCGCCGCGACTTGTCAGCATCCGTCACCCCAAGCTCTACGCCGTGGTTATGACCCATAGTCAGATCAGCGGTGACAACGCAAACAGGATGGAGAGGATGTCAGGGATGGGAAGGATGAGCGGCTTCACGTGCGACCCCAACCCTCGCCGTTGCTGTCATCCCTGATATCCCTGCCATCCTTCCATCCTGCTCAAGTCGTCGCCGTTGCCGTCAGTGTGCCTTCGCCAGCCGCGCCCCGGCCTCGCGGGCCTGGGCCAGCGCCTCCCAGTGGTCGCCGATCTCACCGGCGCGGTCCACCTTCGGGAAGATCAGCTCCTCGTATGTGCCGTCGAGGGTCAGGACATCATGGAAGGTCTTGACGTTGATGCGGACGCCCTCGACGAAGCTCTGCTTGTCGGCGCCCAGCACCGACAGGAAGAGCAGGTCGCGGCGGCGGTTGTCGGCCGACACGGGCGTCTTGGTGATGTACTTGCGGGCCCAGAAGGGCTGGCAGCGGTCAATGACCGCCTTCAGTTGGGCGGTGACGCCGCCGAAGTACACCGGCGAGGCGACCACGAGGGCATCCATGCGCTCGAGCGCCGCGACGATCTGGTCCATGTCGTCGCGGATGACGCACTTGCCGGTCTGGTAGCATCCCCCGCAGCCCTGGCAGGGACGGATGCTCATCTCATTGGGCTTGAACGTGACCACGCGGGCCCCGGCCTCGGCCGCGCCCTGCAGCGCCGCCTCCAGCAACATCGCCGTGTTGCCCTCATTGCGTGGACTGCCCTGCAAGCCAACGATCAGCGGTTGGTGTTTGTCTGCCATCAATCGCTCCTTGTCGTGCGAGTTGGTCCGGCCATGTCGGCGCGACGAGTCGCGCCGCTACTTCAACGGTCGCGGGGACTGCGCCATGCCTTCCTTCTTGATGCGGGCGGTGATGGCGAGGGCCTCGTCCATGGGGCGCTGCCACATGTTGCGGCCGAAGATCAGCCCGGTGGCCCCGGTGGCCATACACAGGTGCGCCTTGGCCATCAGGTCATCATCCCCAAGTTTCGACCCGCCCGAGAACAGCACGAGCGTCCGCCCGGCCGACTCCACCACCCGCCGCACGGCCGCCGCCTGATCGTCGGCCAGCGTGTTGTACGGCTTGGGCAGGTCTACTAGATTGTCCAGCTTCGGCAGGTTGATCTTCACGACATCGGCCCCGAGTTCGCACGCCACGCGCGCGGCGTAGTCCACCGCGTAGATCGAGTCGCGCCCGCCCTTGGCCTCGATGGCCGTACCGCGCGGGTAGGCCCAGACGATCACCGGCATGCCGAGGGCTTCGGCCTCGGCGCGGATCCGAGCGAACTGCCGGAAGTCCTCGGCCTGCGCCGGGGAGCCGACGTACAGCGTGTAGCCCACGGCGTCGGCCCCAAGGCGCAGGGCGTCCTCGACGGTGGCGCACTGGGGCGAGAAGGCCTCGTCATCAGGCGGGATGACGGTCTTGCCGTTAAGCTTGAGCACCAGCGGCACGCGCCCGGCGTAGGCGTGCATGTACTTTTCGGCCAACCCGATCTGGAACACGAGCCCGGTGTAGCCACCGCGCAGGGCCAGCTCGCACTGGAACGCGGGGTCCTTGCTGGACGGGTTGGGGAAGAAGTCCACGGGCCCGTGTTCGAGGCCCTGGTCGATGGGCAGGAACAGCGCGGTGCCGTTGGCCGGCCCATGCCCGTACAGCAGCCGGTACAGCCGCCCGCGCTTGCCCGTCGAGAGCGTCATGTCGTCGAGAGTGACGAAGCTCGCCATGTGTGTCCTCCGATTCCCCCTCACCCCGCCTGCGGGCACCCCTCTCCCAGCGCTGCTGCGCAGCGGCGGGCGAGGGGAGTGTCGTCCGCATCTGTCGTGGCCTCTTCGTCTGCTGTGGGGGCCCGACAGAACGGCATGGTAGCCACGTCGCGTCTTCCGCCACTGCCCTCTCCCTGGCGATCCGCAGGATCGCGATGGGAGAGGGGTGGCGCGCAGCGCCGGGGTGAGGGGCCTTTGCCGGCGTGCTCCGCAATCGTCCTGAGCACTCGCGGCAGGTCCTCGCGCACTTCCCGATTCGCGAACCGCGCCACCCGCGCCCCGGCCGCTGTCAGTTCCCGGTCTCGGACCGCGTCGTACTCGCGTTGCCGTTGCTCAAGATGCACCGCGCCATCCAGCTCGACTACCAGCCCTGCCTCGTGGCAGTAGAAGTCGGCGATGTAGCGTCCCAGACCGTGTTGGCGGCGGAACTTCAGCCCAAACAGCCGCCGGGCGCGCAGGCATCTCCAGAGGGCCTCCTCAGGCGGCGTCTCGTCCTGGCGTAGCTGGCGGCATAGCTCCAGGAGATAGCCGGGCAGCTTCAGGATCGGCCGCCCAAGGCTGTCGTAGCCGTGGTGACTCACCGGCCCTCACCCCGTGCCCCCTCTCCCTGCGATCCTACGGATCGCAGGGAGAGGGGAGTCTCATCCGTCAATGGCGGCGGCTTCCCCGTCTGGGTGGTGGCTAACGCGATGGAAGCCACCGTAAACGGGCTAGATCAGTTCGTGCAATCACTGGAAGCAAGCCAGCCGCTGTTGGCGAGATCGCTTGCGGTCTCACCGGTGCGATGGGCCCCGCCCGCGGCCTGCACGCCGCGGTCGTTGCTGTCGGCCTTCCACACGGGTAGTCCGTGCTGTCATGGAAGCCACTATGCGTCATGCCTCACTCCCCTCTCCCCGCGATCCGCAGGACCGCGATGGGAGAGGGGTGGCGCGCAGCGCCGGGGTGAGGGCTACTGCGGCAGGTTGAGCACCACGGGCACCGGCGACTTCACCTGGTAGGCCCCCGGCCCCACGCGCTTGACGCTGACTGCATATGGCCACACGACCTCATCGCCCACGCCGTAGTCATAGACCTCAAACCACGAGCCCTGGGGGAACTGCTCGGCGAGCTTGGCCGCCGTGGCGTCCTTGTGCGTCTCGCGGTCAATGAAGGCGCCGACACCGCCCCGGATCTCATTGATGCGGTACTCGGCATCCCCCTTGGCGTTGACGAGCCGCGCGCCCTCATAGTACGCCCAGCGCTGCAGCGTGAAGGGTGTCTCGGTCTTGACCATGAAGTCGGCCGTGCCGCTGACCTGGCCGGTGCCAATGCGGGAATCCATGTCCAGCGTCAGCTCCGCCCCGGCCGGCACGGCCTTGGCGGCGGTCACCTTGTAGGCCTGCCGCCGCCCCCCGCTGACGAGGAACACGTACTGGCCCACGATGGCATTGACGACCGGCGGCGCGGGCGCTACCGTCGCTACCTCGCGCTTGCGGTCCACCTTCACGATCTTGCCGCGGAACTCCGGCTGGTCGATCTTGAGGCCGAACTTGCCCTTGCTGATCTCCGTGCCGCCGACGAGGCTGATGGCCACGGGCTGGCCGTTCTCCTCGGCATAGAGCCCGAACCGTCCCGCGAACTTGAGGTCACCCGGGGCGGTGCGCACGACCTTCGGGTCCGTGGCGGCCATCAGGTAGTCCGTGCGCGCGCCCAGGTTCACCACGCAGCCCGCCGGCGCGAAGCCCGCCTCTTCCTCCCCGCTCAGCGGCAGCTTCGCCACGCTCTGCACCGCCGGCGCGTCCCGGTAGGACTCCATGATGGTAAACACTTCACTCTTGGCCGGTTCCTCCGCTTGCTTGTGGAGCATCAGCCACTTCATCTCATACGGCTTACCGCCGGCCGGGGAGGTGCCGTCCGTGAGGTTCACTTCCATGCCCGGGCTGGACACGACGTTGAGGCGGAACTGCAACCCTTCGCCGGTGGCCAGCTTCCAGTTGGCCGACCAGCCGCCATCGCTGGTCGCCTTCTCGACGTTGTACAGGTGGGGGAAGACGAAGTTCAGCCCGCCCCAGCCGTAGCCGCCGTAGTTGCAGCCGTTGGCCTTCATCCAGTCCGCGTCGCCGTACTTCACGTCCGGGCCGGCCAGCGTGCCGGTGGCTTGCCTGGTCAGGTTCAGCCCGGTGCTCTGGAAGTCGCCCTCCTGGCAGTGGAAAGCCCACCAGTGGTCCTTGCCGCCCAGGATGCGGTACAGGTCCACGCAGTAGGACTGGTCGGGCGAGACGTTGACCATCGCGAGCATGCGGCGCTGCCAGTAGTCCTGCGGGTCGGGGGTCTGAGTGCCGTCATCGGCGTACTCGTTGTGAGCGTGGGCGCGGGCCTCGCACACCTGGGCCACGCCGGCATCGGCGAAGAGCTGGGCCTGGGCCACGAGGTTCAGGTACGGGAACTGTCGGCAGACCTCATGGCTGCTCCACGAGTACTCCCAGTAGCCCCAGTTGCGCGGGTAGCCCATGTGCTGGAGCACGACGCCCTTGTGCGAGGCCAGGCCGATGTCGAGGATGTTGTCTTGCACGTGACCGCGCGCCCGGCCGTACATCATCCACAGCGCCCGCTTGTCCTCGCCCTTGCCGTCGCGCAGGATGGCGATGCCATAGCCGTCGTGCAGCGAGCTGGCGTCGTTCCAGTCGTCCGGCCACTTGGCGGCTTCCTTCTCGATCTGCTCGCGCGTGTAGGGGAAGTCGAGCGAGGGCTTCCAGCCGTGCTTGTGGGTCAGGGCCCAGGCGAACTTCGGCGTCTTGAACAGCCGGTAGGCGTGCTCGAAGGCGGCGTCGCTAGCGTCATGCCAGTTGATCTCGCTCAGCTTGTCGAACTTCGGGTGCGAGCCGCTGTCGCCGATCATCGGGCAGGTGCGGTCTATGATGACCGTATCCATGCAGAAGTCGAAGACACTGCGGTAGCGCCGCGACTTGGACAGCGAGGGGTACTTCTCGTCCGGGTAGACCTCGGGGCGCAGCTCCTTGAGGTGCTCGATCGAGTCGATGATCGGTCCGAGGGCCACGACGTGCATCCCGTTGTAGCCGTTGGTGGACTCGTAGGGCGCTCCATCGCGGAAGTACCCGTTGGGCACAAAGATGCGCATGTGCCCCGCGCCGTTGTAGAGCCAGTCGAAGAACTCATTGCCCCGCTGGTAGTTGAGCATCTCGGCCATCTTGACCAGGCCCCACTGGGAGTAGGGCTCGTTGGAGCTGGTGGCCCCGTCCATCGCCCCCTGCATCCACGTGGCCATGGCGTTCTCTTCGATGAACCGCCGCACGTCCTCGCCGGTCTTGACGGCGATCCCCTTCTTCTGCAGGAAGGGCACGATGTCGGGGTCCTTGTCAATGGCGTCGAAGATCTTGTCGTACGCCTCGGCGTGCGAGATCTGGTAGCTCGGCTGGTCAATCGGGTAGACGGTCAAGCCCGTGGCGCCCAGGATGGGGCCCTCGTCGAAGCGGCCCTGACCGAGGCGCTCGACCTGCGAGGCGCGATTGCGGTGGCGGTGTTGGGTCATGGTGGCCAGGTAGGCGTGCTCGACGGCGACCCGCGACAGCGCCACCAGCGCCTTGTGGACGTACTTGATGTCCCCGGTGCCCAGGTACGCCTGCGCGCACGCCGGGGCCACGCTCAGCATCCGGTGGCAGTAGAGCTGGCAGATCTCGGCGATGAAGCCGTAGTGCTTGCCGTCAGGCGCCACGTAGCCGCCGCCGATGCCGTCATCGGGGAACGGGCCACTGGTGAAGTCGTCCTTGCCGAAGTCGTTGGAGGGGTACAGCTCGTGGCCGACCGGGCACTCAATCTTCCACTTGTACGGATGCGTGCCGTCCTTGAGCCACGGATAGTAGGCCCGCTTCTCGTAGATCTGCTGGCCGTGGGTGGGGCAGCCGTACTGGACGTTGACCCAGTGCCAGCGCGGGATCGTGCTGTCGGGCTGCATGTTCCAGATGTCGTCGTCCGGCGTCTTCAGCCAGCCGTCAGCCCCGCCGCCCGCCTTGCGGGCCGCATCCTTCTGCGCCTGGGTGGTGAGCGTCTGCTGCTGCTTCAACTCCGGCAGCGTCTCCCCCAGCGGCCAGCGGCGCGGCAACTGCACGTTCTTGAGCTTGCGGAAGGCGTGCAGGTCGTCGAGCGACCACACCTCGATCGTAACCGTCAGCGGTCCGTCCGGGTGGGCGAAGACGATCTTGATGTCCTTGCCCGGCTGCTGGGAGCGGAAGTAGTAGCGCCGCATGTCCGCGGTGGTCGGCATGCGCGTCTGGTCCAGCAGCTTCACCTGCGTCGGGACTTGCACCGCGATCGGCGTGGCCCCCGGCGGGGCCTTGATCGCGATCATGAACAGCCGGTCAATGCCCACGATGTCCGGTGCGTACGCGATGCGGGGGTCCATCTTCGCCTCCTGGGCGCACACCGGCGCCATCAGGGCCGGCAGCATCAGCAGCAGTGTCCAAGCATGCCTCATGGCGGATCAGCTCCAACCGCAGGCGGGGAAGCCCTGCTCAAGGCTGCCTCTATTCGTCGCCCGGCGCCTTGAAGCCTCTTGCACCGCCGTCTGACCGTCCCCCTGGACAAGCACAAAGGCCCGACCGCGGCGTCGGGCCTTCACGTAGGTCAGCCAGGGCGGGGCGGCCGCTCGGCCTACTCCTTCTTGTCGCCCTTCTCTGCCTTCTTGGGGGTGGATGAGGCCTCGGGCACCGGCCACACCAACTCCCCGCTGCCGACGTTCCCAGCCGCGTCGCGGCAGCGGATGCTGACCTTGGCCTTCCCGTCCTTGTCGAGCGGCACGGTGAAGCGGAACTGCTCGTACGGTCCACCAAACAGGCCATCCACCGGGAGCGCGCCATACCACTGCTCGCCCGGCTTGTAGGCGACCTCGGCCACCCCCCCGTCGTCGGAGGCAATGCCCTCCACGGTCAGCACCCCGTCCTTGGCCACCTTGCTCTGGAGCACATAGACGGGCTGCGTGTTGTCAATCTGCACGGCGTAGAGCGCCGCGGTGGCGCTCAGGCCGGCGCCGGGGTTGGCGACTTCGTCGCTGACGACCAGCCGCACATCATAGCGGCCGTCCTTGAGGGTCGCCGTCGGCCACTCGTAGCTGTCGTCGTCGGCACCCAGCTCCTTGGCAGTCTGCCAAAGCTCGGTGCCGGCCGGGCGATACTGCAGGACCTTCGTGAGCGCGTCCTTGTCGGGGTCCTCGCTCGTCCAGTTGACCTCCACCTTGCCCTTCCAGGGCTTCTCCACCGACGTGTCGTCATCGAACTCGACCGTCGGCCTCTGATTGGCGGGCAGATAGGCCAGGCTCAGCCAGCGCACCTGCGGTGCGGCGGTCTGCCCGGCCGGGGACTTCATCTGCACCCGGTACTGCAGGTACCGCCCCGCCGGGCTGGCGATCGTGTCCTGTCCCGGCTGTGTGTAGGGGGCGGACCAGACGCTCCAGCTTCCGTCCTCGGGGTCGGGGCTCTGCCCCGAGCGCGTCTGGACTGCCAGTTCGGAGCCCTGGGGCACTGTGGCCTGCCAGTCAATGCGGCACCAGCGCGACTGGCGCGTGGCGTCCAAGACCGAGGAGGTGAAGGCGCCCGTGGTGGGCGCGGCCGTCTGGAAGCGGATGACCTCGGCGGCGTTGCCGGTGCCGACTACGAATCCGTCGGCGCCCGGCGCCAGGCACAGCAGGTGGGTCACATCCGTATCGGCTGCGGTCTCGTACTGGCCCTCGCCGGTCACGACCAGCAGCTTCCCGTCTTTGCCCGTCGCCGCGTACAGGCGGTCGTTGCACAGCGCCAGGGCGTAGATCGGCAGGTCCTTGGCCTGCAGGTACACCCCCGCGCGCGGCTGGGCGGCGGCCGACGGCGACGGCACGCGGTAGACCGCGCCGTCGTCGCCGGCACTGGCAGCGTAGACCGTGCCGTCCGCGGCTGCCACCAGACTGGTGACATCTTCATCTTTCGCGGCGGTGAGCAGGGCGCGCAGCCGCCGGTCCGCTGTCCACTCATAGACCACGCCGCTGGCCCCGCTACCCAGCAGCACCCGGTCGCCCTGCACGAGCACCGCCATGATGTGAGCCTGCGGGACCTGGACCACCTGCTCCGCGCGGCCCGAGGCATCCACGGCGAACAGCTTGCCCGCCGGGCCGGTGCCCGCCAGCAGCCGCCCCGCCTGGTCGAACGCCAGCGCCCACACATAGTCGCACGGCAGCTCGCACAGCAGCTTGGCTTTGCCGTCGGCGCCGAGGCGGAAGACCTTGCCGCCGGGCCAGGTGCCGATGAAGACCTCTCCCTTGGCGTTCACGGCCAGGCCGCGAATGGCGAACACACCCGGGTCGCAAAGCAGGTTGGCCTTGCCGTCCGCGCCCATGCGGTAGACCCGTCCGGGCATGCCGGTGGCCAGGTACGTGGTTCCGCCCTGGGAGACAGCGTTCCAGATGTAGCCCTCGGCCCGGCGGCCCAGATCCGCCCTCCCAGGGGCCAGCGCCAGCCCGCCCCCGCTGCACAGACTGACCCCGTTGGCCTCGCCCTTGGCGAAGTCCTCAGCCTTCTGCTCGAGCCACACCGTCGGCTGGCGCAAGAGTGCCTTGTCCTCGGCCTCTCCAGTGGCGTCCTCGTCCTCCACTTCCTCCTCGTCCTTCGAGACCTCCTTGGCATCGGGCTTGGCCTCATCCTTGGCGGCAGGCTTGGCCTTGCCGTCCTCGTCCTTCTTCGTGTCGGAGGGAGGCGGCGGGGGCGGCGGAGGAGTAGCGACCGGCCAGGGGGTGCCCGCCGCGGCAGCCTCGGCCCGGAGGCGTTGCGCCACGGCCGGCTTCAGCGCGCTCTCCGCCCACCACAGCGCGCGCGGCGCCGCCAGTTGGGGCCCCACCGACTCCTCGGAGTCCTTGCTGCTGGAACTCGACTTGCTGCCGGCAGCCGCAGGGGTCTTGGCAGTCTCTCTGGTGACTGTCCCTCGTGTGCCCGCCTTGTCCTCGGTCGCCAGGATGATGGCCTCGCGGCCGGCGACGACGGCGTCCGTGTCCTGCCAGGCGAACAACTCGCCCTTGCCGGAGTCCATGTCGGTGCGGGTGGACTCTTCAAGCACCGCCGCGATGGAGGGCGGCACGCGCATCAGGCGCGTGCTGCCGGCCATCACGCCCTCATCGGGCAGCGCGGCCACCACGCACAGTTGCTTGTTCTGCTCCATGCGGTCCACGAAGCTGGCCACTTCAGGCAGGCTCTCGAACCGGGGCAGCATGATGCCCAGGCGGGCGCGGAAGTACAGAGCATCATCACCAGGACCGATGCCGATGCGGATGCTGCCCTTGGGCAAGTCCGGCGGCATGTTCAGGGTGAACACCCGGTCCTGGAGTTCCCCGCCGTCGGGCCGCAGCAGCACGTGCAGGTGGAGGGGCTTGCCGGCGCGGGCCACGTTCTCCTCGGTATAGGCCTTCTCGATCATCAGGGTCTCGTCGCGACTGGTCAACTCGGCCCGGTAGACCAGCTCGGAGACGCCCTGTGGCTCCCAGCGGTTGTCCTCCAGGACCTGCATGATGGCCGCCACTTCGCCGATGGCCATGTCGGCGGGCGACCCCTGCACTGCATACTGGTTGTCATGCGCCAGCGACGCCCCCCGCTTGCCCCGGACCTGGAAATGCGTGCGGACGGTACCCTCATAGCCCGGGTTGTAGACCGCCTCCAGGGCCTGTGAGATCGCCACGCTCAGCACGATCGGCGTCAGCCGCGGCTGGTCGAACACCTTCACATTGAAGACGCGGGTGTAGTGGCGCGACTCGTCCACGATCTCCAGGCGCGCCGGGATGAGCGGCGCCCGCGGCCCGACCCGGCCGCCGATGGACCAGGCCGTGTCCGCCTGCAGGCTCCCTACGTCGGCCATCGCCGACCCCATCTTGTCGGCGCGCATGTAGCTGGGAATGAAGTCATGGATCCAGGCGGTCGCCAGCGGCATGTTGACCCGCCCGAGCTGCATCATAGGGTGGCCGAAGGCCAGGAGGCGGTCCCCCTGGCGCCAGGTCACCGTGCCGATGCCGGTCATGTCGAAGTCGCCCTCCATCAGGCGCACACCCACGGCAGCCCCGGGCTCGAGCTCCACCGGCACCGGATCAGCCTTGGCGCCGCCGCCGGCCAGCGGCTGGAGGCCCAGCGGACCCAGCTTCTGCTCCACCAGCTTGAGCGTCTGGGGGCCGAAGCCGCTGCAATTGACCGGCGTCATGACCGGCCGCAGGGGGAGCACGCCGGGGGCGGGCTTGACGCCGGCCGCGACGACAGCGGCGGAGTTGTACCGTGTTCCGCCCACGACGAAGGGACGGCTGGCCGTCCAGGAGCGTGCCGCCGGGGCGGCCTGCGCCTGGGGGCTCTCCATGACGCTCAGCGCCTCCAGCATGGCGCGGATCGGCGTGATGCCGGTGATCGGCTCCTTCTCGAAGGGCCAGCCCCAGGCGACGGCGCCGATGAGCTTGCCGTCCACGTACACCGGGCTGCCGCTCATGCCACCGACAATGCCGGACTGCCGGTCTACGACCGGGCCGTCGAGAATTCGCGCCAGGATCATGTCCTGGCCCAGGTTCGCCTGCTTGAGGATGTCGATGATCTCGAGGTGGAACTCGGTGATCTTCACGCCCGAGAAGACGGTCCTGCCCACGGCCCTGTCCCCGCGCTTGACCTGCGAGGCGTCCAGCATCGTGCTCGGGTCGAAGGCGCTCTGGCCCAGGGCTGGCACGACAACGGCCAGGGCCCAGGCCAGCAGGAACAGGGGCGGCCAACGCAGCTTCATCATCGGGTTCTCCATCATGCGGGGATCATGGAGGGGTTCGCAACCATCGGTGCCCCCACCTGCCGACACGGCGCGCGCCCACGGGGGCCCGCGCCGCTTTCGCCTCAAGGCAAACCGGCCGGCGCCCTGGCCGGCCTCTCCCGGATCGCCTCGACGACCAGGGAGCCGTCAGTTCGACCTTGCGGCCCGCCAGTGAGTTCCGGCAGGCTTGCCGAGAGCGCGGCGGGTGGCTTCCGCGTCGAGCCGCAGACGCCGGCCCCGGCGGACTCGCGGCGATCATACTGTATCATAGCACCCACAGCGCACTGGCGGTTCCACAAGATTCGGCGGGAATGGGTCTTGACAGGGGGCGTCGTAACTACTACTATAAATAGTACGAGCGGGTCGAGGGACTGGAGTTCCCATCCTGCCGTGGAGGCGTCACATGAAACAGAGCACTCAACCGAACCTGCCGGTCTTCCGTCCCGGCGGCGAAGGCCTGGAGAAGATGCTGGGCAAGCTGGAGGCGCAGGTGATGGAGGCCGTGTGGGGGGCAGCGGGCCCGGTGTGCGTGGATGACGTGCGCGAGGCTCTGGCCGCCGGCGGCAAGGACGCCGCCTACACCACCATCATGACGACCCTGAGCCGCCTGTACAGCAAGGGTCTGCTGGCCCGCGAGCAGCAGGGCAAGGCGTACTACTACACCCCCCGGGTCAGCCGCCGGGAACTCACCAGCGGCGTGACCAAGCAGGTCATTGACAGTCTGCTGACCACCATCGCCGAGCCGGCCATGGCGTACTTCGTCGAGGCGCTGGGCGCCGATCACCCCGAGAAGCTGGATGCCCTCGCCGACATGATCCAGCGCCGGAAGAAGACCGGCAAGCAGCGCTAGCAGTCGCACGCCCCGGCCTGCCGGGCAGCCGGTCCGGCCGTCCATCGCGAGGCGATACGTTTGTCTGTCATCCTGGCCGCCGCCCTGATGTTTGTCTCCACCAGCGCGGCGGCCAGTCTGATTCTCCTACTGCCTGCTGTAGTGGCCGCCGAGTCGCTCCCCCATGCCCCGCTGCGCCTGGCCCGCCGCTTCTGGCTGATCGCCAACGCGGCCCCGGTGGCCGCCGGGGCCATCGCCACCGTCGCCGGCTTTCTCTTCCTGGGCGGCAACATCGCCGCCGATCCCCACCATGCGGAGATCCTCACCCGCTCTCATCTATGCCTGCGCCGGGTGACCGAGCTGCCCGATGCCCCCTTCCGGTTCCACATCTATGCCACGGTGGCGCTGGGCCTCGTGCTCTTTGCGCTGGTGCGGCTCGCCTGGGGGCTGCAGTCATCGCTGCGCGCCCAGGCCCTGGCGGACCGCCTCGCCGACGTAGCGGTGCCGGGGGAGGCGCGGGTGCTGCCGGCGGACAGCCCCGAGGCGGACTGCTTCTCCCTGGGCCTCACCCGGCCGGCAATCGTCGTGACCGACGGGCTGGCCCGGGCTCTGACGGCCGAGGAACTGGAGGCCGTCCTGGCCCATGAGCAGTGCCATGTGACCCATGGGGACCTGCCCGTCGCGTTGCTGCTCCGGGCCGTCAGTGATGCCCTCATCTGGCTGCCCACCACGCACTACTTCCTCTACATGGCCCGGGGTATCATCGAGCGCCGGTGTGATGAGGTGGCGGCCGCGCACACCTCGCGTCCGGCCCTGGCCTCGGCCCTGCGGAAGCTCGCGGACCTCAAGCAGGCGCGGCAGGTCCAGCTGCAGGGCGACCTGGCGCCGCTGCGGCCCACCTTCCCCGACCACTCCCACCCCCGCGCCCGGCTGGCGGCCCTGGCGAGCGAGGGCTATGTCTCCCTGGCCCTGCCCCTCCCGGTCATCCTGGGCCTAGAAGCTGCGCTGGCCCTCGCGGCCGTGGCCTGGCTGGCCGACCCGCTGCACGACACCCTCTACTGTGCCGCCAAGTCGCTACTCCAGGTCCTGCAGCCGTAGCCGGGGGGAGGGGAGTCGCGTGGGCGCGCGTGTCCTCACGCGCGCAGTCCGTTCCGCTCACGTTGCGCGCGTGAGGACACGCGCGCCCACGCGGCAGGTCTTCCCCGCTGCCCCGACGAAGACGCTCCACACCAACCCACGGAGCCCTACCATGCGCACTGCCATCATCGGCGCCGGCCGCGTCGGCGGCCACCATGCCGACGCCCTCGCCAACTTCCCGGACCATCCCATCGCCGCGTTCGTGGACCCCAACGAGGAGCAGGCCCGCCTCATGGCCGAGCGCTACGGGGGCGAGGCGTACGGCGACTACCGCGACATGCTCGACCGCTGCGACTGCGACGCCGTCGTCGTGGGCGTGCCGCACTGCTTGCACCGCGAAGTGGCCATCGCCGCGCTGGAGGCCGGCAAGCATGTGCTGCTGGAGAAGCCCATGGCCTGCTCGGTCGCGGAGTGTGATCAGATCATCGCCGCCCAGCAGCGGACCGGGCGCAAGCTGATGGTCGGCTACACGCACCACTTCATGCCCACGCTGCGCACGGCCCGTGAGATCATCCAGGCCGGGCGTCTGGGCCATCTCGTCCTGGGGCTGGACCAGATGTCGTATGGTCAGGTGGAGCCGGAGAGCGAGCGGAAGATCAAGTGGCTGCTGCGCAAGGACATGGCCGGCGGCGGCACGGTGATGAACAACGGCTCGCACAGCATCGGCCGCCTGATGTGGCTGACGGGCCAGCACGTCGTGGCCGTCTACGCCACCTGCGGCAACGAGCGGCCGGACCTGACCCACATTGACATCGAGCTGCACACGCTGGGGATGCTGCACCTGTCGGGCGGGGCCACGATCACGCTCTGGCAGGACGCCTACGGTCGGCGCAACCTCGGCCGCCTGGAGCTGACCGGCACTGACGCGGCGCTGGCGTGCGACACGTCCGGCCCGCTGACGCTCTACCGCGACGGGCAGGCGGAGGAGCTGCAGCCGGGGGACTTCCCGCCCGCGTGGACCGCCGAGTGGCAGGAGTTCATTGACTGCGTCGAGCAGGACCGCGACCCCTCTATCGGCGGCGCGTGGGGGCGGCGGGTGGTCGAGGTGGCGCAGGCGATGTACCAGTCCTCACGCACGCGCCAGGTCGTGGAGTTGCCCCCGCCGGTCGGGCTGTAGCACGCACCGGCCAGACGCACCCGGAGGCCTGACCAGATGATGACGCCCCTACCCCTCGAGCGTCTCGTGGCACCGGCGACGCTGCTGGCCTGGCTGCTGTGCCTGTGCGTGCCGGCCCATGCCGGCGGGCGCGCCCTGGGCCTCAAGCACCCCGTCCTCGACCCTGGTCTGGACCCAGCCAAGACCGCCGAATACGAGCGGGCGGCCGCACCCGTGATGGCCCTGACCGAGGCGCAGATGCTCGCCTTCGTCCCGGCCGAGCACTTCACCCGCTTCTGCCATTGCCCCGAGTGCTTCGGCGGGGTGGATGCCGACCATGTGTTCAGTTGGAGCGTGGACCGGCCTGAGGAGCTGAAGTGCCGGTACTGCGGCTTCGTGTGGACCGCGGAGGGCAAGTACCGCGAGACCGAGGTGCTGGAGGGCAAGAACTCCCTGGGGGAGACGGTACGGTACCACTACTACAACGACGAGAAGCATCAGACGCGGCACTTCTTCACGCTCAACATCGCGATGTACAAGCGCAACTGGCTCCAGGGGCAGATGACGGCGCTGGCGCAGGCCCATCTGGCCACCGGCAAGCCCGAGTATGCCCGCCGCGTGGCCCTGATCCTCGACCGCATGGCGCAGGTCTACCCGCACCTGCCGGTCATCCGGGTGGGCGGCATCCCGCGCCGCGTGTTCGAGTTCGCCCCCTCGCAGCAGCCGCCGTACACCTGGGACGCGGGCAAGTGGGGGTGGCACTACCCGGGCGGCGAGTTGCCCGCGGGCGTCATCGAGGCCTACGACATGGTCTACGCCAGCCCCGAGTTCGACCGCCTTTCGGCCGAGCGGGGCTACGACGTACGCGAGCGCCTGGAGCAGGACTTCCTCATCCCCGTCTTCGAGTCCGTCCGCGCCAACCCCAAGCACATAGACAACTACGTGGCCTACCTGGGCACGGCGGCCAAGATGGGCCGGGTCCTCAACGAGCCCGCGTGGGTGCACTGGGCCTTCGGCTGGATCGCCCGGAACGTGAACGCCGGCTGCTTCTATGACGGCATGTGGCACGAATCGGCCTCGTATCACTACATGACCACCGGCGGCCTGCGTAGCTGCTTCAACTGCGTCCGGGGTTACTCCGACCCGCCCGGATATACCGATGCCACCGATGGCCGGCACTTCGAGAACCTGAACCCCGAGCAGGAGTTGCCCTTCTGGGCGCGGGTGCAGCACGCCCCGGAGATCGTGGACTTCCCCAACGGCTGCTCGCCGCCGGTGCATGATGTCTGGGCCGGGGAGCGCCGCTCAGCGCCGCGGGAGGCCACGGCCTCGGCGCTGCTGCCGGGGTTCGGCCAGGCCTCCCTGGGCCGTGGCGCGGGCGACCACCAGATGCAGGCCCTCCTGCACTTCTCCGGCGCCTACGGGCACAACCACCTCGACACCCTGAGCTTCCAGCTCTGGGCCAAGGGGCGCGAGATGCTGTCGGACCTCGGCTACACCTGGTCCGACATCCGCGCCTGGAACACCAGCACCATCAGCCACAACCTCGTCGCCGTGGACGGCCAGGACCAGACCGGACGGCCCTCCGACGGCGACCTGCTGGCGTTCTTCCCCGGCACCGGCGGCGTCAGCGCGGTCGAGGCCGACGGCCGGCGCGCCTACGGGCGTCTCCCGGGTGTGGACTGCTACCAGCGCCTGCTGGTGCTCGTACCCGTGTCCGCCCAGGACGCCTATGTGGTGGACCTGTTCCGCGTGCGCGGCGGGCAGGTGCATGACTGGCTGATGCACGGCGACGCCGATGAGGACATGACGGCCGAGTGCAGCCTCCCGCTGACGGCGACGACGGAGCTGACCGCGCCGCCGGCGGAAGCGCCGTCCGTGAAGCCATCGGCCTCCTACGGGATGCTGCGCGACCTGCGCTCGGCCCCGGCCGACGGCGGCTTCGTGACGACCTTCCGCTATGCCGCCGAGGCCACACGGGGCGTGCGCCTGCATGTCGCCCCACCCGGGTCGGTCAGCGTCTTTCTGGGCCGCAGCCCCTCCGTCCGCCGCACCGGCACGGGCACCCAGGCCGACAACCGCAAGATCTATGACTACTGGATGCCCCACCTCGTGGTGCGCCGCCAGAGCGCGACCGGCCCCCTGGAGTCGGCGTTCGCCAGTGTGCTCGAACCCTTCGCCGGGGAGCCCTGCATCCAGTCCGTCGAACGCCTCCCGCTGACGGACGCCCCGCCGGGCGCCGTGGCCCTGCGCGTCCGCCACGGGCAGACCGAGGACCTCATCCTCAGCACGACCCAGGAGCCGCCCTTCGCCGCCTGGGAGCCGACCTCGGGCGTACGGCTGCGCGGACGCCTCGCCCTCATCCGCCGTGTCGCCGGGCAGCCGCAGGGCCTGTGGCTCTTTGACGGGGAGGAGGTGGCGGCCGGCCCGATGAAGCTGACGCAGCCTGCCGCTCGCTACGAGGGGACCATGGAGAGCGCGACCCGACAGGCCGACGGCGCGCCTGAGGACGCCTTCGTCACGACCGCCGACCTGCCGGCGGGGGAGGCCCTGCGAGGCGCCTGGGCGATCGTCACCCATGCCGGCGGCGTCACCCACGGCTACCCGATTGACCATGTCGCGAAGCGCGACGGGAAGTCCGTCGTGGTGCTGAACATGGACCACGGCCTGCGACTGGCGGAAGGCAATACCCGAGAGGTATACTTCCCCCAGCGCACTTTTGAGGGGCCGAACACCTTCGCCATCTCGCTCGCGGCGTCCGTAGGACCGGCGACCCAGCCGACCCCATGAGGCCGTCCATGGCGCTGGAGGTCTTCCTGGAGAGGTGAGTATGCCTTACCCACAGTTCGACCGTTCCCGACTGATCCTCCGCCCGCTGCGCGGGTGGCGGCATGGGGTGCGACCTGGCGCCAGTTGAGATGGTGAACCAGAAGGGCAGGCAGAGGCTGTAACAGCGACAGGAGGTCGAGACACGTGGGCCTAGCGGAACGGCTACAAGATGCCTTCGATCGTGGGGTCAATGACGACGGGGCCTCACTGCCGCCTGAGGTTGTTCCGTTCTATCTTGCGTGGAAGTTCATTCTCGACTGGGAAATGGGGATGCTTGCAGGCTACTTCTACAACACACTCCCGGATCTCGCTGCAGTGCAAGCACAGGGGGAGGCCCTGGAGACCGTCGGCCTGACGGACATGGCCAAGATACTCCGGAAGGGCCTCGACCTGTTCCGTGACTACAAAGATCCCGAGCAGCCGTCGACCTGGGGCGATGTGCTGGCGCAGTATGACCCAGAGGGTATCCTCGCGGCCCTTGACGATGAGATAATGGCCCTGGACAACTACGGCATAGATAGCTGACGCAGCACTGTTGCCGGCCCACGAGTACACAGCGCGACACCCACGGCACGGACAAGGAGTCACAGGTGCCTTACCCACAGTTCGACCGTTCCCGCCTGATCCTCCGCCCGTTGCGCGAGCGGCGGCATGACATGACGCTGGATGATGTCCTGCAACTCGACGCCCCTGTCGCGCCGCTGGATAACCCCGACCTCGACACCATCGCTGCCGCCATGCGCAGCGCCCGCGCCCAGGGCTGCCCGGTCATCTGGATGATGGGCGCTCATGTCATCAAGCAGGGCCTGTCGCGCTTCGTCGTGGACCTGCTGCGGCGCGGCGTCATCACCCATGTCGCGATGAACGGCGCCTGCACCATCCACGACTGGGAGCTGGCGCTCATCGGCGCCACGACCGAGAGTGTGGCCGACTACATCCGCGTCGGGGAGTTCGGCCTGTGGCAGGAGACCGGGGCCGTGAATGAGGCGGCGAAGGCCGCGGCGGCCGAGGGGATCGGCCTGGGGGAGGCCATCGGGCGGATGATCCGCCAGGCCAACCCGCCCCACCTGCAGGTCAGCATCGTCGCCACCGCGCATGAGCTGAGTGTGCCCGCCACCGTGCACCTGGGCATCGGCTACGACATCACCCACGAGCACCCCAACTGCGACGGCGCGGCGCTGGGCGCGGCCTCGTATGCCGACTTCCTGGTCTTCGCCGAGGCCATCCGGAGCCTGGAGGGCGGGGTCTTCCTGAACTTCGGCAGCGCCGTCATGGGGCCCGAAGTGTACCTGAAGGCCCTGAGCATGGCCCGCAACGTGGCCCGGCAGGACGGGCAGGAGATCCGGCGCTTCCTGACCGCCAACTTCGATCTGCACGACCTGGGAGAGGACTGTCACAAGCAGGCGCCGAAATCTCACCCGATGTACTACTACCGGCCCTGGAAAACGATCCTGGTCCGCACCGTGGCTGACGGCGGCCAGAGCATCTACATCCAGGCGGACCACCGGCAGAGCATCCCGAACCTGTGGAGAAGGCTAACTGGGTAAGCCAGAAAAGGGCGTGGGAGCGGTGACAAGGGCGTGGGAGCGGTCACCGACCGCGACAGTCGTTCTACCGGTCGCGGTCGGTGACCGCTCCCACAGGCGTCCTGCCATGTGCCGGTCGCGGTCGGTGACCGCTCCCACAGGCGTCCTGCCATGTGCCGGTCGCGGTCGGTGACCGCTCCCACGGGCGTCCTGCCTAACGTTGCCCTCATCCTGCCTATCCTGTTCAAGGTCGTTTACGCATGATTGACTCCGACCGCTTCCTCGATATCCTCGACCGCTTCCCCACCGTGCGGCTGGCGGTCTGCGGCGATTTCTTCCTGGACAAGTACCTCGTCATTGACCCGGCCCTCAACGAGCCCTCGCTGGAGACGGGCCTGGACGCCTTCCAGGTGGTGAGCATCCGCCATAGCCCCGGCGCCGCGGGCACGGTGACCTCGAACCTGGCCGCGCTGCAGATCGGCAGCATCCATGCAGTCGGCGCCATCGGCGACGACGGGCAGGGCTACGAGTTGCGCCAGGGCCTGCAGCGCACCGGCGTGGACATGACGCACCTGCTCGTGCTGGAGGAGATCTTCACTCCCACCTACACCAAGCCCATGGTCATCCAGCCCGATGGCAGCGAGCAAGAGAGCCACCGCCTGGACCTCAA
The DNA here is from genome assembly GCA_021372615.1 of bacterium. NCBI lineage: Bacteria > bacterium. Next base: position 20,902 of record JAJFUB010000080.1, read on the forward strand.
GAACCGCCGGCCGCTGACCGAGGCAGTGCAGGAGCGCCTCCTGGCCGAGCTGGAGGCGGTCCTGCCGGAAGTGCAGGCCGTCATCATCGCCGATCAGGTGGCCGAGGAGCAACTGGGAGTCATCACGCCCTTCATGCGCGACCGGGTGGCCGAGCTGGCCGCGGCGCATGAGGACGTGATCTTCTTCGCCGACTCACGGGCGAACGCCGGCGACTTCCGCAACGCCATCATCAAGCCCAATGCCCGCGAGGCAGCGGGAATCATGGGCGAGCCGGAGCCCACGGGGGGCGAGGACGCGCGGGCCGCGCTGGAGCGTGTCGGACGCGAACTCGCCCGCCGCAACGGCCGGCCGGTTTACATCACCCTCGGTCCCGATGGCATGCTCGTGTGCCGGGACGAGGGAGCGACACACGTGCCGGGCATCCCGGTCACCGGCCCCTTGGACATCTGTGGCGCGGGCGACAGTGCCACCGCGGGCATCGTGTCGGCCCTGTGCGCCGGCGCCACGGTCGAGGAGGCCGCCTTGATGGGTAACCTCGTGGCCAGCATCACCGTCCAGCAGGTCGGCACGACCGGCACGGCCACCCCGACCGAGGTGCTGCAACGGTTCATTGACACGTGCGCTTCCTGACCGCCGGCTCTCGGGCCCGCTCCGCGTGTCGTGCAACGAATTCGCAACGCAGCAGTCACGGATGTGCTACAATGGGGGTGCTTGTCTCAGAACAGCTTCTGGCGGCGCGGCCCGGCACCGACAGAACCCCGGAGTAGGCGCATGGCGGAACTGGACCTCAAGCTGCGGCACTACCACTTCGACTTCGGTGAAGGCCAACTCTGGCTGGAGGAGAACACGCGCGCCGTCGAGAGCGTGCGGTCGTTCAAGCCCCAGGAGATGGCCCTGATCCTCGTAGACTGCTGGGACCGCCATTACCTCAAGAGCTTCCTGGCGCGCAGCGACCAGATCATCCGCGAGTGCATCGTCCCCCTCCGCGACGCGTGCCATGAGATCGGCATCACCGTCGTCCACGCTCCCTCGCCCGCACAGGCCAAGAGGTACCCGCAGTGGCTGCAGTACGCCGGCGATGAGGAGCTATTCAGCCGGCAGGCGACCTCCGTTCCCGACTGGCCGCCCCCGGGCTTCCGCAGCCGCAGTGGCGAGTACCAGCAGTTCGCCAAGCAGCCCGGCGCGGTCGTGCAGGCCTGGCGGGTCGTCGAGGCGGACCAGCGCCGCATCGCGCCGGAACTCGAGCCGCAGGACGGGGAGTTCGTGATCGCCACCGGGCGGCAACTGCACCGCCTGCTGCGCCACCGCAAGATTCTGCACCTGCTGTACGCCGGCTTCGCCGCCAACATGTGCGTCCTGGCCCGCGACTACGGCATGAGGGCCATGCACCACCGCGGCTACAACACCATCCTGCTGCGCGACTGCACCACCGGGATCGAGGCGCACGATACCGTCGGCGCACAGGCGCTGACCCGGGCGGCGGTCCTCGAAGCGGAAATGCTGCTGGACTTCACGGCCGACTCGCAGGACCTGCGGGCGGCCATCCGGCGCTGCCTGGGCCCCGAGGCCCCCGACAGTCAGGGCGGCAGCGGCGGCACCTCCGTGGCCAACGGCGAATTCGTCCGGCGCCTCACCGGGCGGGTCGCGCGAAAATAGTTGCCACGACCGTTCGGTTCTCCTTAACAAGTACCCCGGTTTGGACTATAATGTAGCCGTAGCAGCCTCGCATAGGTGTGTACCTCCCGCTTGCGCGGGGGGCAAACGTGTCGCATACAGAGTTGAGTTCAGTGAAGACGCGTCTGGTCAGGGACAACATGAATGTGAACGGCGCGCTGTTGAGCGCGTCCCTTCATGTCTGCTCCCTGCTGCTTGGCCTCCACGTGGACATTACGGGCGTTAATGCCCCCCACGCGGCGCCCGGCTCGCGGCCACGACGCTCACCTGATGGATAGACCCTAGGTCCTTACCTGTCATCAGAACGGCCGCGAGCAAAGACAGCTCGCGGCCGTTTTGTTTTGTCGGCCGCAACTTATGCGGGATAGAGGCCCGCACCACCCGCCGGGAGAGCGGGAGAAGAAGTGAGACCGATGAGAGCTTTGATCGCGGCGGCACAGACAGGTTGTACCAGGGCGAGGGCGCAACTGGCGGCAGCGTTGCGGCCCCGGCTGGCCTCGATGGCGCGGTACTACGCGCGACGCGGCAATCTCGACTATGATGATCTGCTGCAAGAGGCGTGGTGCGCGGTCTTCGAGGCCCTCCCCGAGACACGCCTGCACATCGGGTCGCCGCAGGAGTACCTGCTGCGCCGGGCCCGCTGGGCGGTCCTGGACTACCTGAAGTGGTCCCTGCGCCGCCAGATGGCGCCCCTGGAAGACTACCAGGGCGAGGACGAGCGGGCGAACACGGAGGCCGAGACGGTGCTGCGCCTGGCGGTGGACAAGCTGGCCGACACGATGACCCCGATGCAGCAGAGCGTCCTGGACATGCTGATCGCCGGCGAGAGCTGCACCAGCGCGGCCGACCGGCTGGGCTGCACCACGGCGAACGTCTCGTACCACCTGGGGCAGGTCCGGCGGCAGATGCAGGGTCTGTTCGCCGAAGAGGCCGTCCCGGCGACCTAGTGGGAGCGCGGCGCTCCCGAGCCGCACGGGGGAAGGTAAGGGGCCGGGGGCCTGACGCGATTGCAGCGCGTCAGGTCCTCCGGCCCCACGGCGGGGTCAGCCCCCTCTGGGGCCGGCTGCGCCGACCCCGGCGGGGACAGACCCCTCAGTACGCTCTCAGCACAGCGGCTCGAGGATCGCCATCGCCCGCTGGATGTCCTCGACCTGCTTGTCGCCGCTGATCTCGCGCTCGATGGTCAGCGCCCCGCAGTAGCCCAGGCTCTTGAGCTTGGGCACCAGCACCGGGAAGTTCACCCGGCCCTCGCCCATCGGCTTCTCCACGCCCAGCTTCTCGCCGCCGGTGGGGTACTCCCCGTCCTTGGCGTGCACGCCGCGCACCCAGGTGCCAAAGACATCCAGGGCGTCCACCGGGTTGCCATTGCCGTACATCAGCAGGTTGGCGGGGTCCAGGTTGATGCCCTGGTTCTCGTAACCCACGTCCTGGATGGTGCGCAGGAGCGTGATGGGCGTCTCCTGGCCGGTCTCATACCAGAACTGCACGCCGCTGTCGGTGCAGGCGGCCAGGACGTCCTTGAGGGCCGCCACGGTCTCCTGGTACTGGCGGTCGCCGGGCCACGAGGGGATGAAGCCGCAGTGGGTGGTGATGGACTGGATGCCGATCTTGCCGGCCATGACGGCGGCGGCCTGGAGAGCCTTGACGCGCTCGGGGCGCCATTCGTCGGGGACGAGGCCGATGGTGGACGGCCCCTCGGTGAAGTTCCACACCGCCGGGCCGGGCAGCGATGCCCAGAGCGTCGTCACGGTGACCCCCGCGGCCTGGGCGGCGGCCTGGAGCGCCTGGCCGACCTCGAGCGCCGTGTTCGGGGGCCAGCCGAGCTGGCACGACGGCAGGCCCAGCGACTTGACCTTGTCCACGGCTGCCTGCGGATCGCCCTCACGCAGGTGTAGCATTACGCCAATCATCAGTTTGCAGGACATCGGATTGCCTCACGGTTGGTGGGAGATGGAGCCAGGCCGTGCGGCCCGGCCTTCGGGAGGTTCCCCGCGCCGCCGGAGCGAACCTTCCCGCACTACACGGAGGTACCCCGACATGCGCCTGCTTCTGCCTGTCCTCTGCCTGTTGCTGACCGTGGCGGCCACGGCCGCCGAGGTCCAGACCATTGACGATTTCGCCACGTACGCCAACCCCGCGGCCCTGCAAGCCGTCTGGCAGCCGATGGAGGGCACTCCCCCGGCGGAGTTCGTCAAGTACGGCGACAAGCAAGCGCTGAGGATTCCCTGCCCCTTCGCCACGGCGCCCAACATCGAGCGCGGGTCCTATGACCGCATGGGCGCCCTGAACCTGATGACCGCCGGGGCCATCACCTTTGACTTCTACTGTGACGACGCCTCGCTCATCAGCTACCCCTCGATCTACTTCCACAGCGGCGATGGCTGGTATTGCCATAGCTTCAGCCTGGTGAAGGGCTGGCAGCACCTGGTTCTGCCCAAGGGCGCCTTCCGCGTCGAGGGGGAACCCGCCGGGTGGGACAAGGTGGACACCGTGCGCGTGAGCGCCTGGAAGAGCAAGCCGGTGGACACGTACTGCGCCGTGGCCAACATCCAGGCCCGCACCGAGGACATTGCGGTCATCGCCGGGGTGGCCAAGGGCGCCGAGGGCAAGGAACTAAACCGCTACGCCCAACGGATCTGCGACCTGCTGGGCGGATCCGGCCTGCCCGTGGGCGCTCTGACCGATACCGATGTCGCTGGCGGGGCGCTGGCCCAGCAGAAGCTGGCGATCTTCGCCTACAGCCCGGCGATGACCCCCGAGGTCATCCAGAAGGTCCAGGAGTACGTCGCCGCCGGCGGCAAGATCATCGTGTTCTACTCGCTGCCCAAGCCCGTGGCGGACCTGCTGGGCGTCGGCAGCATCCAGTGGCAGAAGGCCGACCCGCCCGGGAAGTTCGCGCACGTGGCCTTCGATGGCAGCCTGCCCGGCCTGCCCGCCTCGATGCCACAGAACTCGTGGAACGTCAACCTGTTCGAGCCCGCCGGCCACAACGCCCGGGTCATCGCCAAGTGGCGCGACGGCAACGGCAACGAGCAGGGGAACGCGGTGCTGGTCAGCGACAGCGGCGCATACATGGGCCACGTGCTGATGGAGGGCGATACGCCCGCCAAGCAAGCCTTCATGATGGCCCTCGTCGGGAACCTCGTTCCCGGCGCCTGGCAGACCGCGGCGGAGGTCGCCCTCCAACGCTCCCAGCGGGTGGGCCCCTTCCCCGGCACCGACGAGCTGCGGAAGTTCCTGGACAGCGCCAGTGCCGGCGCGCCGTTTGCCGCCAAAGTCCGCGCGGCGCTGCAGCAGGCCGACGGGGCGGCCGCCGAGGCCCGGAAGCTGCTGGCGGCCAAGCAGTACCCACAGGTGCTGGTCGCGGCCGGGCGATACCACGCGTCGCTGCAGGAGGCGTACTTCCTGGCTCACAAGTCCCGCACGCCCGAGTGGCGCGCGGTGTGGAACCACTCGGGCACGGGCGACTGCGGCAGTTGGGAGGAGGCCATGAAGCGGCTGAAGGCCGCCAACTTCAACGCCGTGGTGCCCAACATGTGGTGGGGCGGCGTCGCCTACTACGACAGCAAGCTGCTGCCGCACGGGGCGACCTTCGAGAAGTACGGCGACCAGATCGCCCAGTGCGTCGCGGCCGGCAAGAAGTACGGGATCGAGGTGCACCCCTGGAAGGTGAACTGGAACCTCGGCAACGCGCCCGCCGACTTCATCGAGAAGATGCGCGCCGAGAAGCGCCTGCTGATCAACAGCAAGGGCGAGGAGGGCAAGTGGCTCTGCGCCTCCAACCCGGCCAACCAGCAGCTCGAGATTGACACGATGCTGGAGGTCGCGCGCAACTACGACGTGGACGGCATCCACTTCGACTACATCCGCTACCCCGGCGGCGACGGCTGCTTCTGCGACGGCTGCCGCGAGCGGTTCGAGAAGCGGATCGGCAAGCAGGTCGAGAACTGGCCCCGCGACTGCGGCACGGTGCTCAAGGAAGAGTGGATGCAGTTCCGCTGTGACAACATCACAACCGTCGTGCGGACGGTCTCCGAGCAGGCCCACAAGCTGAAGCCGAACCTGAAGGTCTCGGCGGCGGTCTTCGGCGACTACCCCGGCTGCAAGTACGGCGTCGGGCAGGACTGGGTGTACTGGTGCCAGCAGCACTATCTGGACTTCGTCTGCCCGATGGACTACACCGACAGCGACACGCGCTTCCGCAACCTGGTGACCAATCAGGTTGCAGCCGTGAACCACGCCGTGCCCCTGTACGCGGGCATCGGCCAGTTCATCACCCCGGACGATCAGGTGGTGGGGCAGATCGAGATGACGCGCGAGCTAGGGGCCGACGGGTTCATCCTGTTCAACATGGGCCTGGGGCTGGCCGAGCAGACGCTGCCGAACCTCGTGAAGGGCGTGACCTCGGCGCCGGCAGCGGTGCCGCACCGGAAGTAGCGGGGGCAGTGCGCGCGTGGGGACACGCGCGCCCACACGACGGAAGGCAACGGAGCGCGGGCCATGTGGCCCGCGCTCCCATCGTGAACGGCTCACGGCTGCCGGCTGGAAGCCGGCGCTCCTACGGCCTACGTCACGCTCGGGTTCCACAGCAAGTGGACGCGGTGGCCGGCGGGGTCGGTTCCCTGCAGGTAAGCCGCCTTCAGGCCCGGCTTCTCGCCGAACTCCTCGAAGTCGAAGCCCTTGGCGCGCAGCTCGGCCAGCGCCGCCTCGAAGTTGCTCACCAGGACGCAGACATGCGCCTTGGGTTGGGTCGCGTTCTTGGCGACCTCCAGCCGCCCCTTCCCCTGGCCCGACACGAACACCGAGCTGTTGCCGACCTTGACGCTGAAGCCGAAGGTGTCGCCATACCACTGGGCCAGCGCCTCGCCCTCGCCGTCGGCGTTGGGGTAGAGGCCGGGGTGCTCAATGCCCAGGAAGACCGGCACGCCGCGCGCCTGCTTGACCCACGCCAGGCACTGGGCGACGTTCCTGCTGAGCGTCTCCCAGTCGCCGGCTGCGACCAGGTCCTTAGTGATGAGGTTGCTGCCGATGCCCAGGGCCGCCGCGCCGGCCTTGATCCAGGCGGTGATGCTCTCCTCCGTGGCGTCCACGCCGCCGGTGGGCATGATCGAGGTCCACGGCATCGGCCCCAGGACCGCCTTGACGAACTTGGGCCCACCCACTTCGCCGCCGGGGAAGACCTTGACGATCTCGACCCCGAGTTCCTCGGCCTGCGAGATCTCGCTGGCGCTGCCGCAGCCGGGCGAGTAGGACACCTTGCGCCGGTTGCAGACGCGCGCCACCTCGGGGTTGAGGATCGGGCCGACGATGAAGTTGGCGCCATTGGCGAGGTACAGCGCGGCGGTGGGAGCGTCAATGACCGAGCCCACGCCCATGATGATCTCGGGTCGGCTCTCCTGGCAGTACTTCACCAGCTCGGCGAAGACCTCGTAGGCGAAGTCGCCGCGGTTGGTGAACTCGATGGCCTTCGCGCCGCCCGCGGCGCAGGCGTCCACGATCTGCTTGGCGACCTCAACATCCTTGTTGTAGAACACGGGCACGAGCCCCGTGTCGGTGATGGCATTCAGAACCTGCATGCGTGTGAACTTGGCCATGGTGCGTCCTCCTGTATGACAGTGGGTGGATGGTTCGTGAGTTGAGGGTCGGGAACCTGCGCGTGGAGCGGGGAAGTCCGCGTGGACGCCAGAGTTCGCGTGGGCGCGCGTGTCGTGCGGCTTGGCCGCGTGAGGACACGCGGCCCCACGCGGGCTAGACGCCCAGGTAGTCCAGCAGCTTGTCCGCCTCGGCGAAGTCGCCGATGATGAGGTCGGCCCCGGCCTGGATCAGCCGGTTGCGCTTCCACTCGTTGATGCCCTCGCGCGTCTCCTCATTCGTCGCCACACCCACCGCGAGGCCCCCGGAGTCCTTGGCGTCCTCGACCTCGACGAACCCATCGCCGAAGGCGCAGAACTCCGGGCCGTGCAGGCTGTTCTCGGCGATGATCCGGTCAATGACCATCTTCTTGGAGAAGTTCTGGTAGTTGTCCTGGGCGCCGTAGATGTACTCGCCGAAGAAGTGGTCCACTTTCAGGGCCTGGGCCTCGGAGACCACGAAGCGGTGGTCGGTGCCGCTGGCGAGGTACATGGTGATCCCGGCGTCGGCGAGGCGCTGGAGCATGTGCCGGGCGCCGGGCACCAGCATCGCCTCGGGGTCAATCTCCCCCCGCTGCAGGCCCTCGACGCGGTGGCAGATGCGCTCCCACAGCAGGTCCAGGTACATGTTCTTGTAGACCAGCGGTTCCTCGGGCTCGAGGCCGCGCAGCTTGATCTCATCGGCCAGCGCGATCATCTGGTAGATGGTCTGCTTGCCGGTCAGGCGAGTGACGAACTCGCTGACGATGGCCTCCAGTTGCTCGGCGCTCTCGTCGGTGCCAGTCTGCTGGAGCAGCTCGACCATCATCGGGATCATGACCTGCTGCCAACCCTCGCGGATGAGGGAGATGGTGCCATCGAAGTCGAACAAGGCAAACCGCAGGCGCCCACGCACCAGGTCGGGGCTGCGCACCTCGATGTGGGTGCCGGGCAGAAACTCAGCAGGCGGGTAAGCGGGGAAGCTCGTCGTGTCCACAGGCAACCTCCATAGGCAAGCATGGAGTCCTTCGCTCTGGGCGCGGCCGGCACCTGCCGGTGGCGCTCTTGACAGTCCCGGGGCTACTGGTCATAATCTTTTGCTCATCCAATAGTTTGTGAAGCGTAATGTTATCCCGACGGGCGCGTGACCGCACGGGAGAAGGATGTCGTCATGGCAGGCGCCGCACCAGCCGCAGGGGAGATGAGCCAGCGCACCGCCGACCTGGGGACGGTGCCGCTGGGCCGACTGCTGATCCGGCTTAGCCTGCCCAGCATCGCCGGCATGGTCGTGATGAGCCTGTACAACCTGATTGACACCTTCTGGGTGGGGCGGCTGCCGCACGGCACGGCGGCCATGGCGGCGCTGACGGTGCTGTTCCCGCTGCAGATGGTGACGGGGTCGCTGGGCATGGGGACCGGAGTGGGGGTGGCGTCGCTGGCGGCGCGCCGCTTCGGGGCGCGGCGGCTGGAAGAAGTGGGGCAAGTCGCCGGCCACGCGGTGCTGCTGCCGCTGATCTTCGGCGTGCTGATCGGGCTCATCTGCCTCACCTGGCCCGGGCCGCTGGTGCGCTTCTTCGGCGCCCCGCCGGATGTGGCGCCACTGGCCATCGAGTACCTGCGGGCCCTCGCGCTGGCACGCCGTTCCTGATGTCGGTGATGACCCTGAGCGGCCTGTTCCGCGGCGCGGCGAACACGGTCCTGCCGATGGTCGTGATGATCGTGTCGGCGGTCATCAACGCGATCCTGGCGCCGCTGCTGATCTTCGGCTGGTGGGGGTTCCCGGCGCTGGGGATGCAGGGGGCCGGGCTGGCGACGGCGTGCGCGCAGTTCGGCGGCGCCGCGCTGGCGAGTGTCTGCCTGTGGGGCGGCAAGGCCGGCTATCGGATCGCGCTGCGCCACCTGCGGCTGCGCACGGGGATTCTGGCCGACATCGGGCGGGTGGGGCTGCCGGCGGCGGCGCAGGGCTGTGTGAGCAGCGTCGTCGGCCTCACCTTCAACACGGTGCTGGCCGGGTTCGGCACGCAGGCCGTGGCGGCGCAGGGGCTGGCTCTGCGCATCATGATGCTCATCATCTCGTTCATCGGCGGCGGGGTGTACCAGGGGCTGCTGCCCATCGTGGCCTACAACTTCGGGGCGCAGAATTACCGGCGCATGTGGCGGGCCTACCGGGCGGCAGCGATGGGCACCTCGGCCATCGCCGTGGGCCTGGCGGCCCTGACCATCAGCCTGACCCCCCAGATCGTGGGGCTGTTCACGCGCGATCCCGAACTGATGAGGCTGGGCGTGCTCGCCTTCCGCCTACGGATCATCACGCTGTTCATCGTCGAGCCGCAGATGATGGGCGTTGCTTCGCTACAGGGGATGGGCCGGGGGCTGCAGGCCATGATGGTAACGATGGTGCAGCAGGCGCTGCTGGTCGTCCCGGCGCTGCTGCTCCTGGCGCACTTCGGCGGCGTGCTGTGGGCCTATGGGGCGCAGCCGATCGCGGATGTGCTCGCGGTGTTCGTCACGGCGACCATCCTGGTAGCGGCCTACCGCAAGTACCCGCCCGCCGCGACCGTCCGCCCGGCGGACGAGGTGGCGGCGGCCTCCGGGTAGCTCACGGCCAGCGCATCGCGGGCGGCTGCCCGGTCTTCCGCCACTCCGCCTCCTGCCGATCCAGTTGCGGGAAGTAGAACCCCCGGTACGGGTCCTTGTCCACCTCACCCAACGGGAACCGCGGGTACGCCCAGCGGCAGCGCCCGTTGAGCTTCAGCATCGTCTCCAGTTGCAGCCGCAGGTCCGCCTTCTGCTCCCCGTCCGCCACCGCCCGCATCTGGTCGCCCTTGAGAGTCGCGATGGCGTTGGAGATGTTCTGCGTGCCGATGACGTAGCGGAAGTACGGGTCGGCCGGGCCGTTGATGAACTGGGCTTCGCCGCGCAGCAGGAAGTCACAGTACGAGTCAATGAACGGGCAGTACAGCTCTGTCGTGCCGGCCGGGGGGTTGAGCGTGCAGTGCACGTAGAGCGTCCTGCTGCCGATCTCCTCGCGCAGCCGGCGGATGGTCAGGTACGAGTCGAACCAGTCGGTCCACGCCGGGTAGCCGTCCAGATACCACCCATCGAAACCGTAGTCGTCCCGCCAGCGCTTCATGTCCGCGAGCATGTCATCGAGCGATATGCCCGCCCACTCGTAGCTGGTCGGGTGGCGGTAGATGATGACCTCGAAGCCCAGGCCGTGCGCCTGCTTGATGGTCTCGCGCAGCAGGGCCGGGTCCTTGGCCTCATACGGGGCATGGCAGTTCCCCTGCGCGTACTCGGCGTAGATGCCGGCGAACATGAACAGGATGTTGGCATACTGGCGGTAGGCCTTCAGCTCCTCGACCGACGGGCAGGCGCTGGTGTTGACGATCCGCTTGGTGAACGACTGCTCCCAGTTGAAGGGGCGGCCGGGGAAGATAGCGAAGCCGAGCATCTCACGCGCGCCGACGCGGAACTCCACCGTCCAGCCGGGCTGCTTCACATCCTGCTCGGGCATCTGCAGGACGGTGCCGGGGGAGGAGAGGTTCGGCCGCGAGTGCGGCATGACGCAGAAGCCGCCGGCCTCATCCACAGCCAGCAGGTACGGGTCCACGCGCCGGAAGTGTTGTGCCCCGATCCGGGCCTGCACGCGCACGGTCACCGGCGCGTTGGTCGCCAGCGTGACCAGTGAATCGCCCTGGAAGCCTAGCGCGGCGTTGGCGCCCTGCACGACCGCCACGTCGTCGCTGCGGGTGCTGAAGCGCCACGGGCCGCGCAGGCCGGTGAGCGTGGCCGCGCACACGGGGCGCTGCGTGCCGATTCGCTGGCGGGCCGCGAGCGTCCCCGCCGTCGCGTCGAAGGTCCAGACAGCGCCCGTCGTCGTGATCGTGAAGCGCTGCCCCTCCTGGCGGGCCTGCTCGACCTTCATGCCCATGCGCGAGGGCTGGCCGGGGAAGGTGACGGCGGCGGGGAACTGCCAGGCCGGCGCCTCCGGGTAGCGCACCTCCTCGACCCGCACGTCATCCACATAGACGCTGTCGGCCCCGTCGCGCAGCAGGATGACCAGTTGCATGGCGCCCAGGTCGGGATGCTGATTGCGGATGATCCCCGCCAGCCGGCACCAGCGGCCAGTCTGCTCGCCCGTGCGCGAGGTGATCGGCATCGCGCGGGGCATGGCCCACGTCTTGGAGATCATCAGCCGGCCGCCCTGCCGGTCGCGCCAGTTGCAGTGGACGTATACATAGCCCCGCCCGGTCGTCCGGTACAGCGACAGCGAGACGCAGTAGTACTTGCCGCTCTCCAGCGGCACGGACGTCTGGGCGACGTACGGGATCTTGCTGCCGCCGTCGCCGTCAATGCGGGCGGCCTGCTGGCCCTCGGCCTTCCGGTCGGTCGCCAGCTTGCCCGTGCCTCCCCACCCGGTCAGGCCCTGCTCGAAGCCGCCGTTGGCGACGAGGTTCGGCCCCACGACCTCGGGCTCGGCGGCGGGCAGGGCCGTCGTGCCCACGAGCAGGGCGGTGAGTGCGACGATCGCGGGCAGTGTCAGACGCATGGCTTACTCCGGTACGGTGAGCTTGAGGTTGTCCAGGTAGAACGCGGCGGCAGTCTCGCCGCCGGAGATGACATACAGGTCGGTCACGACGGCGAAGTCCGGCTTGACGAAGGGCAGCGTGGCCGTGACGGGCTGGCCGGAGCCGGGCGTGACCGTCAGTTCGTACTCCTTGGGCGCACCCTCCCCGACGCTGAACGCAACCTTGAGGTGGCTCCACTGCCCGGCGGGCAGCTCGGCCTGCGTCTTGCCGCCGGCGTTGACCTTGCCGTCGGGGGTGATGGTGAGGCTCGGGCCGACGCTGAAGGCGCCGGGGGCCTTGTCCTGGTAGTCGCGGAACTCCAGGCAGGCGTCGCCGCCCGGCTCGCCCTGGCGGAAGTCCAACTCCAGCGCCACGGCGCCCTGCGTGGTCTTGAACCCATATGTGACGTACGGGTAGAACGACTTGCCCAGGCCCGGCTTGTCGGTGACCTTGAGGCTGCGCTGCCCGCCGGCGGCCAGCTCGTCAGTGACAGCGAAGGTGGCACCCTCAGTCGCCCCCGCCAGGCCCCAACGCCGCGGCATCATCCCCACCGGCACGTCCTCGAAGGTCAGGTTCAGGCTCTGGGGCACCTTGGGCAGCTTGGGCCACTGCATGGCGTAGACGGGGTTGGGCGTGAGGCGCACCGGGAAGGCGACGCCAGCCCAGTCCTTCTCCACCCCGGCGCGCGCCGCGATGTCCTTCGGGAACCGCGGGTCGTCCGGCTTGACCCCGAGGCTGTTGTTGCGGATCGTGTGGTCGTTGGCGGTGTTGCGGTTCTGGGCGATCTGCGAGTTGTTCCAGTCCACATCGTAGACAATGTTGTCCTCGACGAGGAAGCCCGTGCTGCCCTCGTCGAAGTACAGGCCGCACTGGCCGTCGGCGCAGGCGAACGTGCCGCGGTGGTTGTCGTGGATCAGGTTGCCACGGATGATGTTGCCCAGCTGGCGGCCGAGGGTGTAGATGCCGCCACCGTCCTGCACGAGGTCCATCACGTCATGCACGTGGTTCGCCTCGATGACGTTCCCGCCGGCCGAGGTCGGTGTGGGCGACCAGTTCCAGCCGCACGCGATCCCGGTGTACGGGCCATGGCTCACCTCGTTGTGGCGGATCTTCGTGTCCCGCACGATCCCGGCCCATACGCCGTTGGACGAGTAGTGCACCACGCCGTAGTGGGTGATGAGGTTGTTCTCGACCATGTTGCCGACCGGCAGCAGCGGCGGCTGGGCCTGCTGGTTCATGCGGTAGTCGCCGACCTTCACCCCGCCCCCGCCCAGGTCGTACAGGAAACACCCGCGCACATAGCACTGCTCGCAGCCGAGCCCCAGCGACACGCCATAGGCCCCGGTGTCGGCCACGACGCAACGCTCCAGCCCGCAGAAGCGGGCCCCGATCATCTCGATGGCGGCCGGGAGCTGCGGCTGGCCTTGTGAGGTGTCGTAGCCCGCGTCCGGCACGGGCCACTCATTCTGCCCGAAGCGCAGGCCCTCGAAGCGGATGTGCTCGACGAACGGGCCCTTCTCCGGGTCGCCCTGGAGGACGACCAGCTTCTCCAGTAGTGGCGCGACGAGCGTCACGTTGGTGAGCTTCTCGTCCGGAAGGGGCAGATAGGTGAGCACGCCGGTGGAGCGGTCGAGATACCACTGGCCCGGCTGGTTCAACTCCTCACGCACGTTCTCCACGTAGTAGGGGTTCTGCTCGTTCTTGTACCAGCTGCCGATGCGGAACGTCGGGACTGAGGTGAAGGTGACGACATTGGTCTGCAGGTCCAGGGCCTTGATCTTCAGCCGCGAGGCGCTCCAGGAGTGCAGCGCCACGACCTCGACCTCGGGCAGGTTGCCGAACTGCTGCAGGTCACCGGGGAAGAAGATGAAGTCCTGCTGGGCCGCGCGGTGGGCGATGGTCTTGCGTTGGGGCGAGTACGTCAGCCCCGCGACGGCCAGCATGCCCTTGTGGGGCCGAAAGCGCCGGGTGAAGAAGCTCTCCCCCTGCTTGCGGACGAAGAGCTGGCGGAAGTTCCACTCGCCCGACTTCACCGCCGGCAGCGTCGTCTGCCACGCGCGCAGACCGCCCAGCTTCGTCTCCTTGAGGTCCGTGACGGGACGGCCCCCGCTGATGAGCACCGTCTCGCCCGGGTAGGCCTGCCACGTGACGGGCGCGGCGGCCGTGCCGCTGTCCTCGAGGCCGAGGGCGAGGGTCTCGGGCAGGAAGTAGGTCCCGCCGCGCAAGATGACATGGAGCGGCTCGTGGGGGCTGGCGAGGCGGAGTTGGCGCACCCTGTCCCGCGCAGCCTGTAGCGTCTGCAGCGGGCCGTCGGTCCTGGCGGCGTTGGCTTTCTCCAGCCTCCCCGACCAGGCGTCGTTGCCGCCCGGCGCCACGTAGAGGTTGACATCGGCGGCGGCCGCCGCCGCGCAGGCTGCCAGAGCAACGACGGTCCAGATCAGCCGTTCCATCCTATTGTGCCTCCACTTTGAGGTCATCCAGGTAAGCCTCGACCACCGCGCTGCTGTAGCTGTGAATCCACAGCTGCATCCTGGCCGTTCCCGCAGGCGTGCGGAAGGGGAAGCGGAAGTCCACCCACTGCCCGGCTGCGCCGGTGAGGCTGCCCACCGGCGCGATGTTCCCCTTCTCGTCCGCCTGGTTGAGTGGCTTGCCGTCCGCGTCATAGGTCTTGATGTACATCCCGATCCCGTTGCCGGAGACATGCCAGACCTTGCCGCTGAGCGCGTAGTCCGCCTCGGGTCTGGCGGGCATCATCGCCGAGCTGACGTTGGAGCCGTTGTCCTTCTGGTCGTCGGCGATCTTCAGCGAGGTCGTGCCGCTCGCGGCCCGTTCCGTGGACAGGGAACTGATCTGGTCGCGCAGGTCCCAGGCGAAGCTGCCCAGTTCGAAGTCGCCGTTGCGCAGCACGCCGCTCCCCGGGGGCATGGCGAGGGGCTTGATGGCCATCTCGATGGTCGCCGTCGTGACCGGCGCCTTGAGGCGCAGGCCCAGGCGGATCGGGTGCTCGGAGGCGTCCTCGCTGATCTGCTCGGGCACGATCTCAACCTCGCCGCCGGTGGCCTTGACCGCGACCTGCACGGCCTGGTCCATGTCGTAGATCATTAGCGTGCCGTCAGGCAACTGCCGCCAACCCTTGCGCACAATCAGGGCGGTCTCGAAGGTTTGCGCTGCGGTCAGCTCCACCGTGTCCGTGACCGTGAGACTGCCCTGCTCGGCGCGCGAGAAGACAAAGGTGCGCTCCAGCGTCTTCAACTCCGGCACGGCGTAGGCCGCCCTCAGGCTCATGCGGACCGTGTCGCGTGCGTCGGTGAAGTCGGTGGAGAGGATCTCGGCCTTCGCGTCAGCGCCGGGGCGTTGCATCTTCCCGGCTACGAGCGGCACCGGATGGCCGAAGGAGTTCAGCAGGTTGCTGTCATAGCGATGGCTGCTGAACGTCCGACGGGTGTACACCTCGGCCCCCGGGTCCAGCAGCGGCATGCGGCTGTTGAGGAAGACCGTGTATGAGCCCACGTCGTTGTGGTTGTGGTGCTCGTTGTTGTGGCCGCCCTTGAGCGCGATGGCGAGCTTGTCGGCGGGGTCGCCCGCGGGCCGGGACACGAGGATGCCCGCATCGCCGAACCAGTCGCGCAGCGGCCGCGTGGGCGCGTCGCCGGTGGCCTCGGGCATGTCCCAGGCCTTGTTCGGGAAGCAGAAGAGCATCCACTGGAAGAGGTCGCCGCGCATCGCGTCATCGCCCAGTGTGTCCCAGCGGGCATAGCCGAGTTGGAAGGTGCGGTTCAGGTAGAACATGGAAGCCAGGCCGGGCTGGGAGTTGGTCCCGCAATCGGCGAAGGCCGGGCCGACGTGGTCGTCCACCATGATGCGCGTCGGGAACAGCGCGGGGGCCTTCGCCTGCGGCTGGGCGAGCAGGTCGAGCTTGCCGCCGGTGGCCTGCCGCACGGTCTCGCTCAGCAGGATGAAGTGCCCGAAGCCGTAGTTCCAGTAGCCGAGGCCCTCGGAGCAGTAGCCGTCGGGCGTGAAGCCCTTCAGGAAGTTCTGTGAGAACTGCTCGGCGGCCGCGACGAACTGCGCCCGCTCCTGCTTGCTCGCGACCATCGCCAGACCCGTGCCTGTCACGCCCGCCAAACACACAGCGTTCCAGTTGTTCGTCGTCAGGATCCACCAGTTCGGCGGACGCTTGCCGGTGAACATGTCGCGATAGGGGGTGAGGATGAAGTGATCCACGCGCTCGCGCAGCAGTTGCCGCGTGGCGGGTGTGAGCTTGTCGCCCAGCAGCCAGTCCGTCGTCGCCAGGTTCCAGCCCAGCGCCGAGGAGGCCAGATCAATGTCCACAGCCTCGCCCCGGAAGTTGGTGAGCTTGCTGTCGTGGGCGGGCATGACCCACGTCTTCTCGGCGCAGAGGGCCTGGATGAGCTGCTCGATGGCGGGCAGGAAGCGGCCCTGGTTCTCGACACACTCGGCGAACACCAGCGGCGCCAGCCGCCCGCGACGCCGCCCGGCAACGTTCTGCCAGTGGGTACGGTTACCGGTGCGGGAGAAATCCAGGAACAGGTCGTCGGGCTGTTCGGGCAGCGGGGAGTTCAGGTACTGCTCAGCTACCGTCGGCTTGCCGAGCCGGGCCCATCCGGCGCGGTCGGAGACGGGCTGGCCGAGGCCCGCAGGCTGGTCGGGCAGCATCTCCGCAATGGCCTGCACTCGCGCCGGGTCGAGGGGGTCGGCGATCAGGCCGTCGGCGGATAGGAGCAGCAGTAGTAGCACACAGATGGGCAAGAAATACGCGAACATGCCATGCCTCCCGGCAGATGGATGATGCGAAGTTGTCGTCCCTGCCGTCGTCGTTGCGTCCTGCGGACGAACAGCGACGGCAACGCCAACGGCGGCGGCAACACCACTACTTCCTGGTCTGCACAACCACCCCGATGCCGCGCGGGCCCAGCGTCGTCTCCAGGACGGCCTGGCCCTGCACGATCTTCGGCTGCAGTGCCCTCGCGTTCCACACGTCACGGTACGTCGCCCCCGCGACGTGCTTCACCTTCAGCACGGGGCCGGTGAAGGTGTCGTAGCGCCCGTTAAACAGCGTCCAGACTGTCCGCTTCGCGCCGGGGAACTCGTTGGCGAAGACCTCGGCCTGCTCGGTGTCCACGAACGACTGCGGGGCCATCGTGTTGAACTCCGCGCTGTACTCGTGCAGGATCTGGCTGTACCTGCGGAAGATCGGCAGGCACTCGTCGTCATGGCCCCACGAGAGCGAGTACAGCGGCACGCCGGAGAAGAGACTGTACTTGACGCCCTCCCAGATGCCGTCGTACATGCTGCCGCCGTTGCTGATGGTCAGCACACGGAAGTCCGGGAAGGCGAAGCGCGTAGTCTGCACGAAGCCCGGCGAGAGCAGTGGATCGGAGAAGCGCAGGCCGGCCTGGTAGGCGCCGTCGAGGTAGGGGATGAGGCAGTCGGGCGGCACCCACTCGGTGTAGAAGGCGACATTGGCGGGGAGCGCCGCCCGCACCTGCTTGCACAGGTCCAGTAACCCCACCTGGTTGACGCCGGGCACCGGGTGCCCGTGGTTCTTGCGCCAGCACCAGTAGCCCGGGTAGTCGCTCATGCCCTCATCGAGGTAGATGCCGTCGCAGCCGGTCTCGCGGGCCACACGGGCGCAGGTCTGGGCCAGGTAGTCCTGCCAGCCCGGGTGGTTGACGCACATGTTGAGCATCGGGTCGTCCGGCTGACTGTAGGCGGTGCGGAAGCGGCCGGTCTGGTCCTGGATGGCCCACTCCTCGCCGTGCGCCTGGCCGATGAGCGACTTGCGGCTGCACAGGTACGTGTCCAGGTACAACCCGACGCGAATGCCACGGCCCTGCAGGTCCTTGACCATGCCCCGGAACTTGTCCAGCCCGCCGACGTCCTCGTAGTGGCTGTAGTCCCCCCACAGGCCGTATTGCTTGGAGATGCGCCAGTCGAAGAAGTGGACCATGTCCACATCGCCGAACTGCTCGCGATCGCGCGCGACGAACTTGTCCGTCTGGTACTCCTGCCGGTCGGCATCAAACAGGTTGCAGTCCTTCCAGCGGTCCTTGGTCACGCCCATGGTGTGCGTCCACCAGGTGCGGAAGTTCCACACATCCCGATACCAGTCCAAGCGCGCCTGCGCGGGCTTATACCACTCTCGCTTCCAGGCCAGGTAGCCGCGCCACGGCTCGCGCCAGTCCCCGCCGTGGACATCCAGCACGGTCTCGGGCAACTCCACCCACTCGCCGGGCGGGTAGGGCGGGTTGTCGCGGTACTCCAGGCGCTGAATGAGGCGCCCACCGCTCTTGGACAGCTTGAAGTAGCGCTGCCGCAAGTCGAGGCTCCGCGTGCCCAGGCACACGCCCCCGCCGGTGCGGCGGTCGTAGCAGTCCTGGAACTGCAGCGGCAGGTGCCCGCTGTAGGCGGTCTCGTACGCGGCATCGCGGTTGCTCCACACCGCCGACATGAAGGGGATGAACACCCACAGGTCCTCGGGCCGGCTGGTGGTGAGTTGGACCTGCGGGCAAGTCACCTCCAGCGTGCGCGGCTGGTCGGCGAGGTTGCGGACCGCGGCGCTGATCCGCACCGGCAGGAGACCGTCGAACCGCAGGCGTACCTCCGCCTGCGCCTCGTCGCTGCGGAAGAGCAACTCGGCCTCCATCGTCTTGCACTGACCGTCCACGAGCTTGAACTGGTCGCTCGTCCAGCGCTTGTTGCCCTCGCTGACGGCAAAGAACGGCGCGGGCTCCGCACGCAGCGGCCAGCCCGCCTTGGCCTCGTGCACGACCTCGGAGAGCTTGATCCCCTGCGACAGGTCGAACACCAGGCGCGAGTAGATCCCCGGGAGCGTCAGCTTGCCATTGGCCAGGCGGAAGGTGCCGACCGCGCCGTTCCACGTGGAGCGGCGATCCGGCGGCGTGCGCAGCGGCGGCCCGGCGACCGCGGGCGTGAGCGCCTGTGGGCAGATGCTCGCAGCCACAAGATGGAAGGTCGAGGTGCGCATCCCGTCGTACAGGCGCAGCTCCTTGAGCGCCTGGCCCGGCCGCAGCGGCACCGCATAGGCGTTCAGCCCGCGCCACATCCCGTGCCGCTTCTGCCCCAGGCAGAAGGGCACATGCTCGTCCACGGTTCCGTCCGCATAGGCCAGGCGCACGACGAACTGCTCGGGCCGGTCGGTCATGTCGCCGGGCTCCCACCCGCTGTAGCCCAGCATCTGCGGGGGGAACTTGGCGGCGATCAGCAGGCCCAGCGCCGCGCCGGAGCCCGTGAGGGGTACGGTCGTCTCGCCGCGCGCTTCTCCCGGCGTGGAGATGGCGGCCGCCCCGCTCAGGGGCACGGTGAAGTTGACACCGTAGGCGGTGATGCCGGCTTCGGCGAACCAGTCCTCCAGGCTCAGGTCGCTCTGGAGCCGGGCCAGGTCGGTCTGTAGCGGGAGGGCCAGCGGCTGTCCCTGGCCCTGGTGGCCGGCCTGCCAGCGGAGCGTCTCGGTCAGTGACGAGGGCAGGGGCTTGTCCGACAAGCGCAGCCAAGCCACATCCAGCCGCCCCTGTTGGCCCTCCTGCGCCCGGATCCGCAGGGCCACGGTCTGCAACGTGTCGAAGTCCTGGAGCGTCGTGCGGGCCGTGTGCCACTGGCCGTCGTGCATCAGGTTCTCGGCGCCGAAGATGAGGTTACGCGCCAGCATCCCGCCGCCGGCCTGGTCGGCGAAGTACACCGTGTATGAGTAGAGCTTGGGGTCCGTGCCCTGCAGGCGGTAGCGGAAGGTGACGTAGCGGCGGCCCTGGAGGTCCAGCGGTGGGTCGAAGTCGCGCGTCCAGATCATCGTGCCCTTGCCGCCGGATGCGGTGAAGGAGCTGACGCCGTCCTGACGTGCGAAGTCGTAGGCCTCCGCCCTCTCGTAGGCACACCAGCCCGGCGCCGCGCCAAAGCGTTCAAGCGGCACGTCGAGTACCTGCGCCGGCGCGCCGGCGGCGGCGATCAGAGCAACAAGGGGCAAGGTGATCCGGTGCATGGGACGCTCCTTGTCTCGGCTGTGCAGAGAGGATTCATGCGCGGAGGCGTCGGGACCTGCCTGCCGGTGGAGCGCGGCCCGAGGAGGACGTGGCGCGGGGGGTGGCGAACGCGTCACGGAAGACACAGGGGGTCCCATGACCGCAACGGAATTCCGGCTGAAGTGGACCGGACACGAACTCAAGGAGCGCTCCGCCGCGCAGGAGCACTTTCTGGACCTGTGCCACCTCATCGGCCACAAGACCCCCGCCGAGGCCGACCCGGCGGGAGAATGGTTCTGCTTTGAGAAGGGCGCCGAGAAGCTCGGCGGCGGCGACGGCTGGGCTGACGTGTGGAAGAAGGGGTGCTTCGGCTGGGAGTACAAAGGACCGAAGGCAGACCTCGCCACGGCCTACCGCCAACTGCAACAGTACCGCGACTCGCTGGAGAACCCGCCGCTGCTGGTGGTGTGTGACACCGACATCATCGAGGTGCACACCAACTTCACCGGCACCGTCAGCCGCGTCCACACCGTCACCCTCGCCGACATCGAGTCGCGCGACGGCCTGCAGCTCCTCCGCAACGTCTTCACCAACCCGCAGGCCCTGCACCCCGGCACCACGCTCGAACGCGCCACGGAGGACGCCGCCGGGCGCATCGGCGAGCTGGCCGAGCGCCTGCGCGACCGCGGCGTGGACGCCCACGACGCCGCGCACTTCCTCATGAAGCTCGTCTTCTGCCTCTTCGCCGAAGACGTCACCTTGCTCCCCCACGGCCTGATGACCCGCCTGCTCGACGCCACCCGCGACCGCCCCGACGACTTCGACGCCGCCGTCGGCGACCTCTTCCGCGCCATGCGGACCGGTGGGCTGGTCGCCTTCGAGCGGATCGAGCATTTCAACGGCGGGCTGTTCGATGACGAGGCGACCATCCGCCTGGAGGGAAGCGAACTGCAGGCCCTGGCGCGACTGGCGAAGCTGGACTGGAGCCAGATTGAGCCCGCCGTCTTCGGCACGCTCTTTGAGCGTAGCCTCGACCTCCGCAAGCGCGCGCAACTGGGCGCCCACTACACCTCCCGCCACGACATCGAGGACATCATCCAGCCGGTGCTGATGGAGCCGCTGCGGCGCGAGTGGGCCGAGGTGAAGGCCGAGGGCGACACGCTCGCCGCCCACCGCGACGCCCGTAAGGCCGGCTCAGCCAGCAGCAAGAAGCTGGCCAAGCTCGTGCGCGACTTCATGCACCGCCTCACGCAGGTCCGCGTGCTCGACCCCGCCTGCGGCAGCGGCAACTTCCTGTACGTGGCGCTGACCTCGCTCAAGGACCTGGAGTTGGAGGTCATCCGCGCCGCCTGGGAGTGGGGCGCGGTCCCGCCCTTCCCCGATGTGGACCCCGCGCAGCTCTTCGGCCTCGAGATTGACGCCTATGCGGCGGAACTGGCGCAACTGACCGTCTGGATCGGCTATCTGCAGTGGCTGCACTTCAACGGCTTCACCAAGGACGAACGGCCCATCCTCAAGCCTCTGCACAACATCGTGGAGCAGGACGCCATCCTGCAAGTGAACGAAGACGGCACGGTCACGGAACCGCAGTGGCCGGAGGCGGATGTGATCGTGGGCAACCCACCGTTCCTGGGTGGGAAGCGGCTGCGCAGCGAACTCCACGACGAGTACGTCGAGAGCATGTTCCGCCTGTACGAGGGGCGGGTGCCGCACGAGGCGGACCTGTGCTGCTACTGGTTCGAGCGGGCGAGGAGCGAGATCGAGAGGAAGAGGGCAGGGAGGGCGGGGCTGCTGGCGACGAACTCCATCCGTCACGGGCGCAACCGGGCCGTCCTGGATCGCGTCAAATCGTCGGGCGGGATCTTCGTTGCTTGGTCTGACAGGGACTGGGTCCTCGATGGCGCCCAAGTACGCGTCTCAATCGTGGGCTTTGATGACGGAGGGCAACAGACGCGCGTGCTTGACGGCCAGCCAGTATCGACGGTCAACCCGAATCTGACGGCGGGTCTGGACTTCACTCGCGCCCAGACGCTATCGGCGAACGCAGGGCTGTCGTTCATGGGCGACACGAAGGGTGGAGCCTTTGACATACCGGGCGACCTCGCGGGCGAGATGCTCGCGGCGCCCAACCCCTTGGGCCGCAGCAATGCGGATGTCATACGGCCATGGGTCAACGGTCTCGACATTACCCGCAAGCCGCGTGACATGTGGATCGTTGACTTCGGCGTGGACATGCCGGAAAGGGAAGCCGCGCTCTACGAGGTTCCGTACGAGTACGTCAGGCAGCACGTCCTGCCCGTCCGTGCCACCAACCGCCGCGCATCGTACCGAGAGAAATGGTGGATACACGTAGAGCCGCGCCCCGCGATGCGCAAGGCCTTGGCACCTCTGTCGCGGTACTTGGGCACACCTATCCTTGGCAGGCAGCGCCCCTTCGTATGGCTGCCGTCGGAAGTCCTCGCCGACCACCAACTCATCGTCTTTGCGCGCGACGATGACTACTTCTTTGGCGTCCTGCACTCAGTTGTGCACAGGCTGTGGATACCGGCAGTCAGCTCCTGGATGGGCGTAGGCAACGACCCGCGCTACACACCCTCCACCTGCTTCGAGACCTTCCCCTTCCCCGTCCCGACCGACGCCCGGCGGGAAGCCATCGCCGCCGCCGCGCGCGCCCTGCATGAGACTCGCCAGTCAGCCCTGGACAACGACCCGAAGCTGACCCTGACCGCCCTGTACAACAAGCGTCCGACGTGGCTGCAGCACCTGCATGAGGACCTCGACCGCGCCGTACTGGAGGCCTACGGCTGGCCCGCCGACCTGTCCGACGACGACTTGCTGGAGCGGCTGCTGGCCCTGAACCTGGAGCGGGCCGAGGGGGAGAGGCAGGGCGTGATCGTGCGGCCCTGAACGCAGGACACCACCTTGCCGGGGGCGAAACCGTGCCCCCATGGAACTGCTCTTCGTCGGCACGGGCGCGGCGGACGTCGAGACCGCCCTGAAGTGTGATTGTGCCCACTGCTCCGCCATCCGCCGGCTGGGCGGGCGCAACCTGCGCCACTACGCCAGCCTGCTCGTGGACGGGCGCCTGCTGCTGGACTGCGGGCCGACCGTGCCCTGGCGGCTGGCCGAGCTGCATGTCCCGCCCGCCCAGGTCGAAGCCCTTGTCATCACCCACTCGCATGATGATCATCTGGACCTGCGGGCCGTGGGCGACCTGCTGCAGGCCCGGGCGCCCGAGCGCGGGCCGCTGCCTGTCTATGGCAACAGCGGCGCCGTGGCTCTCCTGGAGCCGCTGCGGGACCGGCTGGAGCTGATCGAGGTGGCACCCGGGGACGAGGTGACCGTGCTGGGGCGGCCGTGTGTGGCGCTGCCGGCCAACCACTCCGTGCCGGGGGAAGAGACTCTGATCTGGCTAATCGGCGACGCGCGCGGCTGGCTGCTGTACGGCACCGACAACGGCTGGCCGCTGCCGCAGGCGTGGGACCTGCTGGCCTCGCACCCGCTGTGCGCGGCCGTCCTGGAGGCGACGTTCGGCCTGGCCACGGAGCACGACCTGCCCCCCGGCTACCTCACCCAGCACCTGAACTGGCCCAACTTCCTGCGCCTGCGCGAGGAGTTCATCGCCCGGGGGCTGCTGTCCGCCGACGCACCCACGTTCGCCACCCATGTCAGCCTGCACCACGCGCCGATCCACGACGAGTTGAGCCAATTGGCCGTGCCGCCGGTGGTGCTGGCGTATGACGGGTTGCGGGTGACGATGTGACCCGCGCCATCCGCCCAGTAGCACGGGCGACCTCGCCCGTGCACGGTGGGGCCGGGCAGGCGAGGCCGCCTGCCCTACGCGGGACGTGCCGGGGGTTGGAACTCCCGGCTTCCAGAACCGTCCCTCCGGGACGGAGCCGACCGCGTCCCGGAGGGACGCTTCTATCGCAGGCGGGGGCTTCAACCCCCGACCAAGACCCCCAAGAGGCCACCCATGCTCTACGACGCCCTGTGCCAGGAAGCCCGCGCCATCACCAGCAACTCGCTGGCCCACCCGCTGTCGCCGCAGCGCTGGGAAGCGACCGTACAGCAGCGCCGCCGGCAGTGGCTGGAGATGCTCGGCCTGTGGCCGCTGCCCGAGCGCACGCCGCACGAGGCCACCGTGACCGGGACGCTTGACCGGGGCGACTACGTGGTGGAGAAGATCCACTTCCAGCCCGTCCCGCACGCCTACATTGCCGGCAACCTGTACCGCCCGGCGCACGTGACCGAACCTCTGCCCGCGGTGCTGTACCTGTGCGGCCACACCAAGGGCAAGGTGGCCCCGACCTACCAGGCCCACCCGCGCTACTTCGGCCAGCACGGGTATGTGGCGCTGGTGCTCGACACCATCGAGCAGGGCGAATGCCAGGGCGACCACCACGGGACCTACAGCCACGGCCGCTGGGACTGGCACAGCCGGGGCTACACGCCGGCGGGGATGGAGGTGTGGGCCGGAATGCGGGCGCTGGACATCCTGGCGGCCCGCGACGACGTGGACGCCGAGCGGATGGGCGTAACGGGGCTAAGCGGCGGCGGGGCTATCTCGTGGTTCCTGGGCGCCGCCGATGAGCGCGTGAAGGTCGTCGTCCCCGTGTGCCAGACCGGCTCCATCGAGCACATCGTCACCGACCGCGCCACCGACGGCCACTGCGACTGCGCCTTCTGGGTCAATCTGTACCGCTGGTGCACCGCTGACATCGGGAGCCTGATCGCCCCACGTGCCCTGCTGGTGGCTTCCGGCACTGAGGATGTGCTGTGGCGGCCACACGGCTTCCGCCGCGCCCTGCACCGCATCCACCATCAGTACGCCGCGCTGGGGATCCCCGAGCGGGTGCAACTGGTCGAGGACCTCACACCCCACGGCTACACTCCCCGGCTGAATCGCGCCATCTTCCAGTGGTTCAACAAGCACCTCAAGGGCGACGACACGCCGGTGACCGACGATGTGACGGACCATGT
Source organism: bacterium (assembly GCA_021372615.1). Classification (NCBI taxonomy): domain Bacteria; species bacterium. The sequence continues at coordinate 45,737 of JAJFUB010000080.1, forward strand.
CGAGCCCGAGGAGAACCTGCTGGTCTTCGGGGGCCAGTTGCCCACCGATGATGTGATGGCGGAGGTCGAGACGCACCTGGTGCGGCTCGCGGAGCGGCCGGAGGTGGTGGACGAGGCCCAGTGGGGCGACCTGCAGGCCGAGCGGCTGAGCCGCCTGTGTGCTACCACCTTCCACTGTCATCCCGACCTGCCGGCTCCGCAGGTGCTGGAATACCGCGACGATGGCTGCGGCGGCCGGCGCGCCGGCACGTATGTCGTGCGCACCGATGATGACACTGTCATCCGGCTGCGGCTGTCGCTGCCACCGGCGGGCGAGTCGCTGGAGCACCTGGTGGTCTTCGCGCTGCCCGAGGACGCCCGCAGCGGCTTCTTCGGCGCCTCGGGGAGCCGCCCGGATCTCCCGGCCCGCATCGGGACGGTGGGGGTGGAGGTGCGCAACACGGGCGCCAGCTCCGTCGGCCCGGGCTATGCGTGGACAATGCGGCGCGTCTACCCCCTGCTCGGCCACACCCTCCCCGAGCGCCAGACCTATGACCTGGTGCAGGCCATGGCGGCGGTGCGCGAGCAGTTCCCGGGCGTGCCGCTGAGCGTCTACGGGGCGGGGCGCACGGCCGTGCTGGCCCTCTACGCGGCCCTCCTGGATGAGCTGGTCACCGAGGTGATCCTGGCCGACCCGCCGGCCTCGCACCGCGACCCGGAGACCCCGGAGTACCTCCACATCCTGCGCACGGGCGACCTGCCTGAGAACCTCGCGCTACTGTTCCCGAGACCAGTTACGTTTGTCGGCAGCATGCCAGAGGCGTACAGGTGGACGTGGGAGGTTTACGAGCGGCTGGGGCAGGGGAATACTGTTCGTACGGTGCAGAGGGCGGCAGACTGGCAACCCGAGTAGGCCTCGGGCAGCCGCTGGGCCTGTTGCGTCAGGGAGGGTCACAGCGGAGGGCGCCTGTCATGCCTGTACATGTTTGGATCATCTTGGGGCTCTTGGCCGGTTGGCTGGGGTCGCTAGTGATGGGGGAGCGCCAGGGATTTGTCATGAATGTCCTGGTGGGAGTCATTGGCGCCATCCTGGGCGGCTTTCTCTTCAGCCTCTGTGGCCAAGACGCCATCACGGGATTGAACCTGTGGAGCTTCTTCGTGGCCCTGGTGGGCGCGATCATCCTGATCGCGTTCTTCCGGGTGATTCGGGGCCCACAGGTCGGGTAACAGCCGCCAGGAAGGGGGCCCTCCCTCCGGGCTGGCAGCGCCTCAGAGCTCTACCATGCCGTCACCACCAAGCACAAGGAGGTTAGTGACCATGAGGAGAGGTTTCACGCTCATCGAGTTGCTGGTCGTGATCGCGATCATCGCCATTCTGGCGGCCATTCTCTTCCCCGTGTTCGCCAAGGCCCGTGAGAAGGCGCGCCAGACCAGTTGCCTGTCGAACGTCAAGCAAGTGCTGCTCGCGCACCTATCCTATGCGCAGGACTACGATGAGACGTTCCTGTCCGGCCGCTACACCGGCGTGTGCATGTATGGACACACTCACCTGGACGCTGCGCCTGCCGCCATCAATGACTACCGCGGCTGGGCCAACCACCTGGTCCCCTACATCAAGAACAGCCAGATCTTCCGCTGTCCCAGCCAGACGCCCGGCACCTGCACCAGTGGCACGGGCGAGGCGTACACGAACAGCGCCTACGGCCTCAACTACGACGGGTGCGTCGGTCGGTCCCTGGGCGCCATCAATACGCCGGCCGAGCAGATGATCATGCAGGACATGCAGGACACCTTCGTCATCTCTAGCACGAATACGCGGGCGACGTGCCTCTCGCAGATGGGAACGGGCCTGGCACGCCACAACGAGGGCGCCAATGTGGGCTTCGTCGACGGCCACGCCAAGTGGCTGTCGGGCAGCACCATCAGGGGCAACATCCCGGCGACCGCCGGCACCTGGTGCCCGTACCTGGGCATCACCATGCAGTAGACCAGCCCACTTGCACGGATCACGACGGGGGCCACCTCATCTGAGGTGGCCCCTGTTAGTTCCTGGCTATTGCCTGATACGGCTTCCTACCCCCGGCGCTGCGCGCCGACCCCTCCCTGTAGGGATTGGTGACGACCTCCCCTACTTCGCCGATACCCACTCCACGAACTTGTCGTACTGCTCGGAGAAGCCCGTGAGCGTCTTGGTGACCGGCAGGTAGGTGTCGAACTCGTCCACGGTCATGCCGTCGGGCTCGTAGGCCATGCGGAAGAGCTTGCTCTTGTAGAGCTTCTCCATGGTGTCGCAGGGCGCCGGCTCCCACATGCCGTTGGGGTTGATCTCGCGCGGCTCGGCGTCGAACTCCTCCTGCCGCGGCGGGAAGATCGTCAGGAAGATCGGCACGGGGCCGCTGGTGATAGAGCGCGTGACGTTCCACGGACCGCGCCCGGAAGCCGGCAGCGGAATGGACTTGGTGAAGCCCAGGCCGCCCTCAGTCGGCGGCAGGCAGAGCATGCGGTACTCGCGCTGCCGGATGGCCGTCGTCGCCCACGTCTTGACCTGTTCCCAGTCCGCCACGCCGGCCGCCTTCAGCTCGTCGCCGATGGGATCGTCAATGCGGCCGTCCATCTGCGTGCGGTACGACACCTGGGCCGTGCTATAGCTCTCGATGGCCCCGGCGAACGCGATCTGCTGGGGCAGGGAGAAGTTGACGGTGATGTTGACGCCGCGCGCGCCGGAGGTCAGTTCCTGGCAGGCTTCGATGCCGGCCTTCGTGCCCGGCAGCTTGAACACGCAGTTGGGGGTGCCGTCCAGGCCGGCTGTCAACTGATCCCACACCCACTTGCCCTCGCTGACCATGGCCTCGGCGTTGAAGGCCATCTTGGGGGAGAGTTGGAGGGAGACATAGCCCATGGCGCCGCCGGTCAGCTCCCAGACGGGGCGCAGCATCCGCGCGTTGTAGAGCACGACCTCGATGGTCATGGCATACGCGAGCTGGGTGGGGCTGTAGTCGGGATAGCGCTGCTGGAGGGCGTCGCGGATGGGCGTCCAGTACTCGGGCGCCTCCTCGCGGGCGATGTTGACCAGCTGCGGGTTGGTGGTGCACATGGCGCCACCCTTGCGCATGGACTCGCGCAGCCCGGAGGCGAAGTCGTTGCCCCACCAGGTGTTGCACTCGCCGGCCATGCTCATGCGGGTGAGCTTGGCCAGGTTGCTGCGGCCGAGGGCCGCGATCTTCTCGCGCGCCGCGGCGGCGAGGTCCTTGCCCCCCAGTTCCTCCACCAGCGCCAGGTTGGTCTCAGCTTCCTGCGCCAGGGCGCCGTCACACAGCGCCAGGTCGCCATGCCGGCACTGGCACTTCAGGTGCCAGTCGGCCAGGACCGAGCACAGGTCAATGGCGTTCTCGGCGAGCAGCTCAAGCGCTTCCTGCTTGGCGTCGGGGCAGGGCGAGGACACGGCAACGGCCTTTTGCTCGGCGCGGAAAGCCTGCAACTCTCCGGCCAGGTCGCTGGGTTCAGTATAGAAGACAAGACGCTGCAGGACGCGAAGGCCACGATCGGTCATGGGAGGCATCTCCGTTCGGAATAGTCAATGTGCGCGGCCCGTGGCCGCGCAAGTGGGAGGAGTATAGCACAGCCCGGAGGAGGGGACAAGGCAAGGGCGCGGTGCAGAAGGCCACAGCCGCGGCCCACGCCCCGGGCGACGATGGCGGTCACCGGCGGCCACTAGTTGAACGGCGCCGGGTCGGCCGTTACCGCGATCAGGTCGAGATACAGAGACTCCCGCGGTGCGAGCTTGACGACGTGCTCGCCGGCCTTGAGCTTGAAGGGCTGCAGGCAGGTCAGGCGCTGCTGCCGGTTCTGGGCCACCATGGACCAGGTCCAGGCGGTGTCGCTGCGGAGGGTCGCCTCGGCCAGCGGCAAGTCGTCCACGCCGAACTGCAGCGCATCATGCGACCCGACCGGCGCCTCCGATCGCGCCCGCATGAGCACGATGTAGCTGCCATCGGCCGGGACTGTGAAGCGGTACTCCGTGGGCTGGCTATCGCGCGCCCCGGCGACGAGGACACACTTCCCGCCCGACGCAGCTTCATCGGCAGTGACTTCGTAGGCGGGCCCCGCCGAGGGTGCCTCCGCCTCCAGGTAGGCCACAAAGCTCCCATCGCCGGCGGGCTTCACCGGCGCTAAGAGATCAGTCCTGGCGTACACGGTGACCGGCCGGGAGTAGCCGTTACCCAGGCGGACGAGGAAGACGCCGCGATACACCTTCCGGGTCTTCATCCGGTCGGGGATGACGCTCACGGTGAACGGCACCGTCTGCCCGGACTTCAGCGTGCCCTGCCCGGGGGTGACGGTGAACCAGTCGAAGGCCTCATTCTGCGCGATCCGGTAGGCGCTGGAGAAGCCCTGGCCCTGCACCGTGGCCACCACCGACTTGCTGCCGCCGGCCTTCACCTCATCCGGAGAGAACCCGAGCTGATAGCGATCCAGGAAGACTGGGATCGGGCGCTCAGGCAGCACCAGACCGGAGCCGGCAGGGATGGCGCCCATGTCCACCTTGCCGCCCGTGGCGGGCGTGAAGTTGTCCAGCGGCGTCCCGTTACCGATGGCCTTCGAGGTAGCCAGCGGCTGGAAGAGCCCCGCGGCGGCGTCGGTGAAGTCGGGCGCCGCGAGCAGGCCGTGAGCCTCCGGAACGGTGTCGGCGGTGGATAGCAGGTTGTAGTCGCACTCGGAGCCCGGTGACGCTGCCCGCCCGCGAACCGCACCCCGCCCGGCGAAGATGTTGTTCGTGGCGATGATGCGGAGGTTCGGCGGGATGGCAAGGTCGCCCGAGTCCCCGTAGCAGGTGTTGTTGAAGATGAACGAAGTGGCGCTGCGACCGTTGGCATAGGAGGAGGTCTTGATGGTCTGTCCCCCGATGCCGCGCTCGTCCCCCATGTTGACCAGCAGGTTCTCGAAGACGTAGGACGGGCTGGACATGCAGCCCTGGATGCTCAGCCCGCACAGGCAGCCCTCGAACTTGTTGCGGAAGACGCGGACGTTCGTCTGCCCGCCGTCAATCTCCAGGGCGTCGTCGTTGGCGAAACAGTGGAAGTTGCCGTAGATGTCCGCGTCCCGGTTGAACCCGCCGTCGAGGTCGTAGTTGCCTGCTCCCTCCCCCGCGTCGTTCCAGCGGTGCAGGTCGCTGCCCACGAAGTCGTTGTAGCGCAGCACGGTGGACTGGGGCTTATCCAGGCCCACAGCCTGCGGGCCGGCGGGATGCGAACAGTACCACGAGTTGGCCGTGCCGACCGGATCGTGGATGTAGCAGCGCTCCACGACGGTCCCGGTGCTCCGGCTGATGCGGATGCCGGTGTCCCAGTTGATCGCCGCGCCATCGTCGGTGTAGAACTTGCCGTCGAGATCGAAGCGCTGCTTCCCGATCCTCCCCCAGCCGGCGATGTCGCAGTTGATGATCCTGACGTGGTCACACTTCTCGACCGCGATCGCGTCCCGCAGCCCGCCGCGCAGCGTCAGCCCGTCGAGGATAACGTACTTCGCCTTCCGCAGCTCGATGAGCGCGCTCTGGCGGTCGTTGCGGAGCACGAAGCCCTCGCGGGCCGTGTACCGGATCCAGCCATCCGGCGTGCCGGACTCGCTGATCGTGAGGCGCCCCGGGAAGCTCTTCTCGTCGAGTACGACTGTCCGGGCGATGGGGACCTCGCTGCTCCAGGTGGTGAAGTCCGTGCGGGCCAGCACCTCGCCCTCGCCCCTGGTCAGTTCCAGCTCGTACGTCGTGCCCTCTTCGAGGTGGACGATGCTGCCCCGGTACATGTTGTCTTCGGCGAAGTAGGCGGGCGGGAACGCGCGCTGCCACTGGCCCCCCTGGCGGCGGAAGCGCATCTGCAGGGCGTCCAGCCTGGGGCTGGTGTAGTAGACGGAGCAGGCGTTGAACAGGGGCACAGCGCAGAAGGGCGGCACCGTCAGCTTGATGTTCCCCCCGGCGTTGCGCTCGTCTATCAGCGCCTGTTCCTGTGCCGTGGGCTTGTCCACGAACTTGACGAGCTTGTAGGTGATGCTCTCGCCTTCGCCGATCGCGTACAGGCAGGCCTCGATGTCCACCGTGCCCTTCCAGCCGAACGTGCTGCGCATGTCCACGGCATACAGGCCGGGCCGATCAATCTCAATGGCGACGCGCTTGTCAAAGGGCTGCTGCTGGATCAGCTTGACGGTTCCCCCGTCCGAAACCGCCGCGACCTCGACCAGGAAGAAGGGGGTCTTGTCCACATCCACATGGAAGACCCGGCTGGCAGTGACCCAGGCCGGCTCTCCCTCGGCATCCTCCAGGTGCAGGCTCCCTGCCTGCGCGGTGATCTTCCCCGGCGTGGAGGTGAACAGCTTCCACTCGCTCTGGGAGAAGTCGTCCACGATCTGCGCGTGGAGCGGGCAGAGCGGAAGAAGGGCCCCGATGAACGCCCAGCAGTGAGCACCTCGCATGATGTGTGCCTCCAGGTGGCACTGGCGGGGCAGGGCCCCGCCGCGTCTGTCTCGCGACGGGAGGATCATACCCCACCGCTAGCGCGGTTGGGAAGGGGCTCAGGGCCAAGCAGCCGGGCAGCCGGGCCGACGTACCGCCTACTGCTGCTGCGTCAGGCGGTACTCCGCGCCGCGAGTCGCCACGGCCCAGTTGTACTCCCGGTCCACCCCTTCGTCGAAGGCACTCAGCAGCACGGGTCGCCACCGCACCCCATCGTACCGCAAGTCCACGGTGGCTCCCCACCAGCGATGGCTGAACTGGATCGACACGCAGTCTGCCGTCCGGTCTGTCACCTCGTATGGGAACCACAGGTCGCCCTTCTTCCACCCTTGCTGCTGCAGGAGCTTGCGGAACCGCCGGTCGGTATAGGGCCACTGGGCCAGATCGTTGTCGTCCGTCATGAACGCGGGGCCCTTGCCTCGCATCCACGGGTACTGGAGCGGGTCGAAGCAGACGCAGAGCTTCTTGCCCTCCCTCTCGGCCATCGGCCCCTGGCGTAGGTACGCCTTGAACACCGCCACCGCCAGTTCAGCGGGGGTAGGGAGGGTGATGGCCAGGACCAGCGGCGCCAGGCCCTCGTGACGCATCGTCACCTCGCGCTCCCGCAGGCGGTACCGGGAGGTGGCATCGAGGCTGCCCGTCATGAACTTGAGTGCGACGTAGAGCACTCCGCCACGCACCGTCGGGGGCACCACGACCGGTTGGGGGCGGCCGTTGACCGTGGCCTCCGTGCTGCCCACCGCCAGGCTGATGGCATCCTCGCCGCGCACCGCTGTGACCTTCCCCTGCGTGTACGTCATCGTGCCTCCCAGCCAGTCCATGACCGTGCGCATCGGCACCATCACCTCATCGCCGATCAGGATGGCGGGGGGAGCCTCCGCCAGGGCCGGCGACAGCCCGCCCAGGGCCAGCAGGACCACCGGCAACAGTCCCACGACGGGGCGCAGTCCAACTCGCGATTCCATGGGGTTGGTCCTTTCGTCTGCTCAGTGATTCGTGGTGAACCGGTACGTGTTGCCCGCGCCCGACACCGTCCAGACCTGCGCAGAGCCCCCGGCTTCGCCCTCGCCATCTATCCTGACCTGCGTGGGGCGCCATCCGCTGCTGGTGCGCCGCAGCACCACTCGCCAGCCGCCGTTCCACTCGGCGAATGAAACGGAGGCTGCGTCAGCGCCGGAGTGGTCCACGGAACAGGGGAACCAGAAGTCACCACTCCGCCAGCCCAGCCCCTGGAGAAACGCGCGGAAACGGGCGTCGCTCAGCGGCCACTCGCTAGCGCCGCTCCCCTTCATCACGGGCGTGCCGTGCTCTTTGACGGCACTGCGCAGCCAGGCCGTCCGGCTCGGGTCGAAGCAGACGATGCGGCGCCCCCGGTATCGCTCGAAGCCCGGCGTCCTGGCCAGGAACTGCCGCAGCACGGCGGTCGCCACCTGGGCCGGGCCCGTGCCCGCCGGCTGGAGCAGCCCCTTGGCCTCGTCGAACTCGCGGCGCGCCTGAGCGGCGGCGGCGGAGCGGCCGTTCCCGGTGCGCACCTTCGTCTGGATCGCCTCGATGCCGTGGCTGATGCCGGCCTCAATCAGGCTCTTGGCCCGCGCGAGGTCTCCCGTGGCCGATACCTGCCGCAACTGGTCCAGGAGGGCCCGCCGGCGGGCGACCTGCTCGGTCAGGAAGGCCTCTCGATCCGGCACGCCGGCGTCCATGCCCCTGTTGAAGCCGACGCGGAGCGTCTCGTACTCGGTGATGATCGCCAGCAACTGCTGCCGCGGAATCCCGGACGGAGGCGCGGGAGGGGGCGTTGGTGCGGGCGGGGCCGGCGCCCTGGCGGCGACAGGAGCGGGGAGAGTCGCCGGGGCCGTGGCTGCCGGCGCGGACTGCCTGCCACAGCCGACCAGAGCGGCTGCGATCATGGTTACGACCAGGGCTACGATGGCGTACGGCGCAGACTTCTGCATCACTCGCCTCCCGGGGCGACCGGCATGTTGCGTACGGGGAATGACTGAGGGGGGCGGCGCTCAGTGGCGTATGCGGATGCGGTACGCCCCCGGCGCCTCGATGTAGATGATCTGCCCGTCCACCACGTTGAGTTCAGTCGGGGTCGATCGTTCCGCCGCCTTCCCGCTGATCAGGCGCGGAGACACCATCCTGATCTGCGTGAGGCCGAACAGATCGTTGGGCATCTTGAACTGCAGACTCGACTTCCCGGACACCCGCAGGCCCAGCAGCTGTGGGTCCTGTCCGGGGTTGATGGTGACCTTCCGGTCATACTGACCGTCCATGTAGACCAGGAAGCAGATAGGGTGCTCGGAATCATGGGCCAGCCGCATCTGCAGCAGGTCCCAGGCTCCGCCCAGACGGAACGTCACCTGGCGGTCGGTGGGCCAGGCCACTGACCACGAGTCGGCAATGATCCGCCCGCGCACCTGGAACTCCTCCGGGCCGCTCCAACTGCAGTTCTCCAGCGTCGGACACTCATGGAGCGGCAGAGATCGCTCCCCATCCTGCGCCAGTCCATAGGCGATGAGACCAACCAGCATGACCCCGACGAAGGCAGCGGCGGTGGCGGTTCGACGCGACATGGTGGTGACCCCTCTGCGGAGAGATGCGCGGCAATGCGATAGCCAGAGGCCGGAAGACACGTGGGGACGTATGGCCGTGGCAACGATCCACTACGGAGTATAGTAGCAACGCGTTGGTCCGTCAAGCTCGTGGTCTGTCGGGGTGTGACCTGACAGCAGCCCCCGCCCTGATGATCCCTGACAGACTGCCGACGACCTGCGGTCACGCCCGGGTGACCTGTGTCTGCCCACGCTTCCTTGCCTCCGCTGCTGTCGCATCCTATAATCGGTACATGTTCGGAGTTGCCGCCTGTGATTGACCTGCATTGCCACATCCTGCCGGGGCTGGATGACGGCCCGGCCACCATGGAGGAGTCGTTGGCCATGGCCCGTATGGCCGCGGCCGACGGTGTCCGCATCATCGTCGCTACGCCGCACGTGGACCGGGAGTTCCGGGAGCCGGACCCGGAGCTGGTGCGGCGGCTGGTGGTCAGCCTGAATCGGGCCCTGGGGGCCGAAGGGCTGCCGCTACGCGTGCTGCCCGGCGCCGAAGCCCCGGCTGAGCCGGAGCTGCTCGAGGCGCTGCAGGCCGGGCAGGTACTGACCGTCGGCGACCGCGGGCGGCATGTGCTGGTGGAGCTGCCCACCAACGCCCCGGCCACCTACGCCCCCGAGCTGTTCTTCCGCCTGCAACTGGCGGGCTACACGCCCGTCGTCGCCCATGTCGAGCGCGCCGCGATCTTCCGCGTGCAGCCCAACATGCTCCGCGACTTCCACGAGCGCGGCTACCGCCTGCAGATGAACGTGTCGAGCCTCTCGTCGGGCTTCACCACGCGCCGCTATGCCCGACGGCTGCTGCGAGAGGGCCTGGTGGACATCCTGGCCAGCGATGGCCACGACACGAGGCGGCGCAAGCCGCTGCTGTCCGGGGCGCGCAGTCTGCTCCGGTCCGCCGAGCTGTTCGAGGCACTGACACTGACCAACCCGGGCGAGCTGCTGCGGCCCCCGGGGGCAGGAAGAAAGGCCGGTCCAGGCATCACCTAAGCAGGCAGAAAGCCAGGAAGGGTGATGGGCGATGAAGAGAACGCGCACTGTCGCATTGCTGCTGGTCGTGTTGCTGGTGCTGGTGTGGTGCTGTGGCTGCGCGACCAAGATGGCCGCGCGCTTGTCTGAACCGGGCGCAGCGCCGCCAGCGCCGGCCCAGATGGCAGCAACCCCCGCCGGTGAGGCCGACGCCGCCGGGAGAGGCGCCTCGGACGAGAAGCAGGTTGCCGGGACTTCCGGCGCCTCGGCTCCGACCGCAAACGCCGCCGCCAACCGCAAGATCATCACCACCGGCAGCATGACGATCGAGGTGCGGGACCTCGACCGGGCCGTGGGCGAGCTGACCCGGCTGGTGACGCAGGCTGGCGGCTTCTTCGCGAACAAGACCGTGTCGGTCGAAGAGGACTGGCGGCACGCCGAGCTGACGATCCGCGTCCCGGCCGACAGCTTCGGCAAGCTCCACGACGGTGCCCGCGCGTTGGGGACCGTCACGCGCGACGAGCAGCAGGGCGAGGACGTCACCAAGCAGTGGCAGGACCTGGAGGCCCGCATCAAGATCCGCCAGGCCGAGGAACAGGCGCTGGTGCGGTTGATGGCACGGCAGGGGCGCCTGGCTGACTTGCTCGAGGTGGAGAAGCGGCTGTGGGAAGTGCGCGAGCAGATCGAGCAGGCCCAGGGCGAGTTGCGGGTGCTGCGCGACCAGGTGACGCTCGCGACGCTGACGGTCACGCTGCGTGAGGAAGTCCCGGCGGGCGTCGGCAAGGTGGGCCCGTGGAACCTGGGCTATCACGTCGTGAACGCCGTGCACGCCCTGGTCAGCGCCGTCCGGGCTGTCCTCATCGCCCTGATCTACGTGGCCCTGCCCGGCGCCATCGTGTGGGTGCCTCTGTTGTTGCTGATCCGCTGGCTGCGCCGGCGGGCCCGGGCGCGGCGCGCCCAGGTACCACCGCCGCCCGACACGACAGCGTAGGTGAGGTGGACAACATGATGACCCCTGCCGGAGCGCTGATGATCGAGCATCGCCTCATCGAGCGCATGGTGGCGCTCATGGAAGAGCAACTTGCGCGGGTGCGGGGCCGGCATGACTGCGACCCGGACTTCATCAGCGCCGCAGTGGACTTCACTCGCAGCTATGCCGATCGCTGCCATCACGGGAAGGAAGAGGACATCCTCTTCCGGGCCCTGGCAGCACAGCCGCTGGATGAGCCGCTGCAGACCGTCCTGCAGGAACTGATTGACGAGCACGTTCGCAGCCGCCGGGCGACGGGTCGGCTTGCCGACGCCGGCGAGCGCTATCGACAGGGCGAGGCGGGGGCGCTGGCCGAGATCGAGCAGCGCCTGGCGGAACTCGTGTCGCTCTATCCTCAGCACATCGCCAAGGAAGACAAGCGCTTCTTCGTGCCTGCCCAGCAGCGCTTCAGTCAGCCCGAACTGGCCGCCATGCTCGACCAGTTCGGGGAGTTCGACCGACAACTGTTCCACGAGCACTACCGCCATCTGGTGGGTCAGTGGGAGGGAGCACAACACCGGCCATGACGCACGAACCGTGCCCGCCGCAAGGCGCCCTCATTACGGCCCGCGACCTGGGATACACCTATCCCCAGCCGCCGACGTCGGCGCTGTCCGGGGTGACCATGCAGGTGCAGCGCGGGCAGTTCGTGGCCGTCATCGGCCCCAACGGCTCGGGCAAGACCACCTTCGTCAAGCTCCTGCTGGGGCTGCTGCGGCCGACGGACGGCGAGGTGCTGCTGCACGGGCGCCCGGCGTACGATGCCCAGGGCGGCATCCACCACTGCTTCGGCTACGTGCCCCAGCACCGCACGGTGAACCGGCAAGTGCCGGTGCGGGTGCGCGACGTGGTGGCCATGGCGGCACACTGCCGCTATGCCGGGCAACTGGGCCGGGCGGAGATCGGGCGGCGGGTGCAGCAGTCGCTGGAAATGGTGGAGCTGGCCGACCTGGCGGGGAGGCCCTTCTCGGCCCTCAGCGGCGGCCAGCAGCAGCGCGCGCTCATCGCCCGCGCCCTGGTCGTGGACCCGCTCGTGCTGATCGCCGACGAGCCCTTCGCGGCCGTGGACGCCGCCAGCTCGCAGACGATCACCCACCTGCTGCAATGGCTCGTGGCTGAGAAGTCGGTCACCGTGCTGGCCGTCGTGCATGACATCAACGCGCTGGTACACTCGCTGGACCGGGTGCTGCTGCTGAACACGGAGATGGTGGCGTACGGTGCGCCGACCGAGGTGCTCACCGCCGAGCACCTGCGCGCGGCCTACGGCCGGGCAGTGCCGATCCTGGTGTGTGACGACGGCTTCCTGCACCCGCTGACCGAGGCGCAGCATGGCTGACCTGGCGGAGTACCTGCAGTCGCCCTTCGTGTGGCGGGCAGCGTTGGGGTTGCTGTTCATCGCGATCAACGCGGCCCTGGCCGGGGCCTTCGCGGCCTTTCGCAGCGCCACGTTCCTGATCTCCGGCGCGGCGCACGCGGCCCTGGCGGGAGCGGCGCTGGTGCTGGTGGCGGGCGGGGCGCTGGCCCAGAGCGACATCAGCCCCGTGCTGGGTGGGGCGGTGTTCGCCATCGGCCTGGCCCTGCTTGCCGCCGCCGCGCGGGATACGCAGGGACAGCGCGAGACGGATGTCACCATCGGCGTGGGCTTCGCCTTCTCGATGGCGCTGGCCGTGCTGCTCATCTCGCTGATCCCCGACAAGGCGGCGCGCGTGTGGGGTATCCTGCTGGGGGACTTGCTGCTGCTGACCGCCGGCGACCTGTGGGTCCTGGGCCTGACGACCGCGCTGATCGTCCTGTGCTTCGCGATCTTCTGGCGGCCGTTCATCTTCGTGACCTTCGACATGGAGGGAGCGCAGGCGTTCGGCCTGCGCGCCGCTCCGTACAACTACCTGCTCTTTGCGCTGATCGGCCTGTCCACGGCGGTGCTGCTCAAGAGCGTCGGGGCCATCGTGGTCTTCGCCATGCTGGCGGCGCCCGCCGCGACGGCCCGGCTCCTGGCCCACTCGGTGCGCCGCACCATGGCCTACGCCTTCCTGATCGCCCTGCTCTCCGGCGTCGTGGCCTTGCTGCTCTCGAGCGTCGTGCGCTTTTCGGTCAGCGGTCTGGCGGCCCTGCTGGCCTCGGGCAGCTACTTCGTCGGCCGGGGCTATGTCTGGCTCGCAGAGCGACAGGTCGCCAACAGCGCGTAGCGGCGCGATCCATCGCGCTCGCCGTACAGGACCATTCCCACAGACTCCCCGGGCGCGATGAATCGCGCCACTACATGAAGGACTGACCTACCCATGCCTACCGACAAGTACCCCCACCAGATGCTGCGTGAGATCCATGAGCAGCCCCAGGCCATCCGCGAGACCCTCACCAAGGAGGGCGCGCGCATCGCGGAGACCGCCGCGGTCTTGCGCGAGCGCAAGCCGCGCTTCGTCATCCTCGCGGCCCGCGGCACCTCCGACAATGCCGGCACCTATCTGCGCTACATCGTCGGCGCCGTCAACGGGATGGTCGTGGCGCCGGCGGCCCCGTCGCTGCTGACCGTCTACGGCAGCCACATGCACATTGAGGACACCGTCGTCATCGGCATCTCGCAGTCGGGGAAGGCGACCGACGTGATCGAGGTGCTGGAGGCCTCGCGACAGCTCGGGGCGATGACCGTGGCGCTGACGAACACGGCCGACTCCCCGATCGTCCAGGCGGCGGAGTTCCCGCTACTCACCCACGCCCACGAGGAGAAGGCAGTCGCCGCCACCAAGACCTACACGACCGCGCTGACGGCCCTGTACCAGTTGGCGGCGTGTTGGGCGGAGCGGACGGACCTGCAGGAGGAGATCGCGCAGGCGCCCGCGGCCATCGAGCAGGTCTTCGCCGACCTGGAGCCCTGGATCGCCGACCGGTCCGAGCGCTACCGCTACATGGACACCTGCACGATTCTGGCGCGCGGGCTGAACTACGCCACTGCCAAGGAGATCGGGCTGAAGCTGCAGGAGACCTGCTACATCAACCCCGAGCCGTGGAGCGCCGCGGACTACATGCACGGCCCGATCGCGGCGCTGAACCCGGGCGACCCGGTGGTCCTGATCGCCCCGCAGGGGGCCTCGCTGGACTCGATGCTGGAGGTCGGCGCCGCGGTGCAGGAGAGGCAGGGGGAGATGGTCGTGTTCTCGGACGACGAGGAGGCGCTGGCGCTGGCGACAGTGCCGATGAAGCTCCCGCCCCTGGGCAAGTCCTATTGGTCGCCGATCGTGATCGCCGCAGCAGGGCAACTGTTCGCGTACTACCTGGCGGTCCACAAGGGGCTGAACCCCGACCAGCCACGGGGGCTGCACAAGGTAACGTTGACGTACTGAGGGTGTCGTCTCAGTAGCGCTCCATGAACTGCTCTTCGGTGATGCCGACGCCGCGCAGTATGCCACGCAGCAGGTCGCGCTTGATCTGCGTATGTCGTGGGATCGCTATCGTTGCGGCACCTCAACCGTCTGGTAGGGCAGGAAGCGCTGTTCTCCTATCCCCCCGCCTCCGCCGTCTCTTTCGGCTTCTCCAAGTCGAACTTCGTCACCTTGATCTCCCGCGGGACGGGGATCGGGTACTGGCGGTCGAAGCAGGCGGTGCAGAAGTTGGTCTTCGGGAGGCCGACCGCCTTGACCAGGTTCTTGATGTCCAGGTACTCCAGGCTGTCGGCATCGAGGAGGTCGCGGATCTCCGGCACTGTCAGGCGCGCCGCGATCAGTTCCTTGCGGCCGGCCGAGGTGTCAATGCCGTAGAAGCACGGGTACTTGATGGGGGGGCTGCTGATGCGCAGGTGGATCTCCCGCGCGCCAGCCTCTCGGAGGAGCGCCACCTCGGGGCCAGTGGTCGTGCCGCGCACGATCGAGTCGTCCACGACAATGACCCGCCGCCCCGCGAGGTTCTCTCGCAGCGGCGTCAGCTTCATCTTCACGCCCAGGTCGCGCAGGCGCTGGTCCGGGGCGATGAAGGTGCGGAAGATGTAGCGGTTCTTGATGAGGCCCTCGCCATAGGGAATCTTGGAGACCTGGGCGTAGCCCATGGCGTGGGGGAGGGCGCTCTCGGGGACCGGGATGACCAGGTCGGCGTCCACCGGGGCCTGCTGGGCCAGCAGGTGCCCCATGCGCAGGCGCGCCATGTAGACCGACTTGCCGTAGATATGGCTGTCGGGGCGGGCGAAGTAGATGAACTCGAAGATGCAGCAGGACTTGCGCCCCGGGTCCACGGCCTGGATGGCGTTGAGGCCGTCGGCGCTGAGGCTCACGATCTCCCCGGGCTGCACCTCACGCACGAACTCCGCGCCGATGACGTGCATGGCGCAGGTCTCGGAGGTGATGATCCAGCCGCTGCTGTTGAACTGCCCGATCGCCAGCGGCCGCACGCCGTTGGGATCGCGCACCGCCAGGAGCTTGCCGGGGGCCACGATCCCCAGCGAGTACGCGCCGCGCATGTGCTTCATCGCCGCGGCGACGGCCTCCTCGATCGTGTCCCCGCCCATGGCCTCGATCAGCTTGACGATGACCTCGGTGTCGCTGGTGGCTTGGAACTCGATGCCCCGCTTTTCCAGGTCGTGCCGCAGGGCCGTCGTGTTGATGAGATTGCCGTTGTGGGCGACGGCGAACGGACCCCACTTGCCCTCGCCCAGCATCGGCTGGGTGTTGACGTAGGTGTTGCCGCCGGTGGTGGAGTACCGCACATGGCCGAGGGCCACGTCGCCCTGCATGTCGCGGATGATCTGCTCGTTGAAGACCTGCGCGGCCAGCCCCAGGCCCTTGTGGTGCTTGAGTTCCTGGCCGTCCCAGACGGCGATGCCGGCGCCCTCCTGGCCCCGGTGCTGCAGGGCATAGAGCCCGAAGTAGGTGAAGTTGGCGACATCCTGGCCGGGAGCGTAGATGCCGAAGACGCCGCACGCGTCCCGCCAGGCGTCATCCCCGCCGCCACAACCGGTACATCCTCGGCCGCACGCGGTTTCCGCAACCATGGGCAAAGCCTTCCTGTCTGTGCAGCTCGCTAGAGCTCTTGTTCGACCTGCTGCGCCTTCTCGATGACCTTGGCGGCCATCTGGGCCCGCAACGCCTGCAGGCGCTCGGCCAGGGCGGGGTCGCTGAGGGCCAGGATCTCGGCCGCCAGCAGCCCGGCGTTCCGGGCGCCGTTGATCCCCACCGTCGCCACGGGAATCCCCGGCGGCATCTGCACGATGGCATAGAGCGCGTCCACGCCCTGCAGGGCCCCGGAGTTGATCGGCACGCCGATGATGGGCAGCGTCGTGAAGGCCGCCAGCACGCCGGGCAGGTGGGCCGCCATGCCCGCCCCGGCGATGATGACCTTCAGGCCGCGCTCCGCGGCGGTCTTGGCCCACTCGGCGGCGCGCTCGGGTGTGCGGTGGGCCGAGGCCACCGTGGCCTCGTACGACACCCCCAACTCCTTGAGCGCCGCGGCCGCGTCCTTCATGATCGCGGCGTCGGAGTCACTCCCCATGATGATGCCGACCAGTGCCATAGCGTCGTCTCCTGCGTGGCCGAGGGCCGTTGGAGGGGCCGGCTATCAGCCGGCCCGCCGTCGGCCTCGATGACCACTTGCTGGTGTGCGCAGGAGTGCGGGCCGGCTGATAGCCGGCCCCTCCTACGGCCACGGCCCTACAGCGCCCGCCAGCCGATGTCCCGCCGGCAGTACATGCCCTCGAAGTGAATCTTCTCGATGGCGGCGTAGGCGCGGTCCTTGGCCTGGCGCAGGTCATCGCCCAGCGCCGTCACGCCCAGCACGCGGCCACCAGCGGTGACGACCTGCCCGTCCTTCAGCGCCGTCCCGGCATGGAAGACCTGCACCAGCGGGTCCTGGTTCGCCGCGTCGAGGCCGGTGATGACTTTGCCCTTCTCATACGAGCCAGGGTAGCCGCCGGAAGCGACGACCACGCAGATGCAGGCCTGCGGGCTCCAGCGGGGCTGCACCTCGTCCAGCCGCCCCTCCACGGTCGCCAGCAGGATCTCCAGCAGGTCGCTCTCCAGGCGCGGCAGCACGACCTGGGTCTCGGGGTCGCCGAAGCGGCAGTTGTACTCGAGCGTCTCCGGCCCGCGCTCGGTCAGGATGATCCCGCCGTACAGCGTGCCCGTGTACGGGTTGCCTTCGGCGGCCATCGCCCGGACCGTCGGGCCGATGATGCCGTCAATGATGCTGTTGAAGAGCGCCTCGTCCACGGCGGGAACCGGCGAGTAGCAGCCCATGCCGCCGGTGTTCTCGCCGGTGTCGCCCTCGCCGATGCGCTTGTGGTCCTGCGAAGGGACCATCGGCAGCAGATGGACGCCGTCGGTGAAGACCTTGACCGAGCACTCGGGCCCCACCAGGCACTCCTCGACGACGACCCGCTCGCCGGACTTGCCGAACTCCTTGTCCACCAGGCAGCGCCGCAGGAACGCCTCGGCCTCCGCAACGGTGGCGGCGACCTTCACGCCCTTGCCGAAGGCGTCGCCGTCAGCCTTCACGACAATGGGCGCGCCCTGGGCGCGGACATAGGCGACGGCCTCGTCGAGATCGGTGAAGACCTCGAAGCGCTTGCCGGAGATGTTGTGGCGCTGGAGGATCTGGTCGGTGAAGGCCTTGCTGCCTTCCAGGCGGGCAGCGGCGGCGGTGGGGCCGTACACGGGCAGGCCCCGCCGGCGGAACTCGTCCACCAGGCCCAGGATCAGCGGGCGCTCGGGGCCGACGACCGTGAGGTCGATCTTCTGCGCGGTCGCGAAGTCGGCCAGGCCGGCGACGTCCTCGGCCTTCAGGTCCACGTTCTCTGCCTGCAGGCCCGTGCCGGCGTTGCCGGGGGCGCAGTAGAGCTTGCTTAGCAGCGGGCTCTGGGCCAGCTTCCAGCACAGCGTGTGTTCGCGTCCGCCTGAGCCGATGACGAGAACCCTCATTGCTCAAAGCTCCGAATGTCAGTGTCGTGGAAGGTGCGGAAGCCGGGATCGAACATGGCGTCAATGGAGCCGACCGGACCATTGCGGTGCTTGGCGATGATGATCTCGGCCACGTCGGGCCGCTGCTCCTCGTGGGCCTGCGGCTGGGCCGGCGTGTCCCCCTTGCCCTGTTGGCCCTGCTCCAGCTTCTTGCGCCGCTCGTAGTACGCGGGGCGGTACAGAAAGCAGACGAGGTCGGCTTCGGCCTCGATGGAGCCGCTTTCGGCCAGGTCCGACAGGATCGGCTTCTTGTCCTCGCGCTGCTCGACGCGGCGGGAGAGCTGCGAGAGCGCGACCACCGGTACCTGCAGCTCGCGGGCGAGGGCCTTGAGGCTGCGGGCGATGTAACCGATCTCCTGGTGGCGGCTGCTGTCGCTCTGGAAGCCGGGGGCGCTGCACAACTGCAGGTAGTCAATGATGATGAGGCCCAGCGGCACCTTGGCTTGCAGGCGCCGGCACTTGGAGCGCAGCTCAAGGATCGAGATGCTCGGGGTGTCGTCAATGTAGATCGGGGCCTGCGGCAGGGCGCCCAGCGCGTGGCTGATGCGCACCCAGTCGTCGGGCGAGGCCTGGCCCGTGCGCAGCCGCCAGGAGTTCACCCGCGCCTGCGCGCACAGCATCATCTCGGCGAGCTGCATCTTGGTCATCTCGAGGCTGAAGATGGCCACCGTGGTGCCCTGGATCAGCGCCGAGTGCATGCCGATGGTGTTGATGGCGAACGAGGTCTTGCCCATCGAGGGGCGGCCGGCCACGATGACCAGGTCGCCCGGCTGCAGGCCCGAGGTGATGCGGTTCAGACCGTGGATGCCGGTGGCCACACCGGAGAGTGCGCCCTTCTGGTGCAGCGTCCGGTCCAGCTTCTCCACCGTCTCGGTGATGAGCGTGCCGATCTGCTCGAAGTCGCCGCTCAGACGACGCTCGGCGATCTCGAAGATCGCCTGCTCGGCCTGGTCGAGCACCTCGCCGACGTCCTCGGGGTTGTCAAAGCCGAGGCCCTGGATCTTGCCGCCGGCTTCGATCAGCCGCCGCAGGACCGCCTTCTCGGCTACGATGTTGGCGTAGCGGACGACGTGGGCGGCGGTGGGGACCTGGCTGATGAGGGCCGTCAGGTACGTGCCGCCGCCGACCTTGTCCAGTTGGGCGTTGCGGCGCAGCTCGGAGCTGACGGTGACGAGATCCACCGGCTCGTTGCGGTTGCCGCAGGCAACCATGGCGCGGCAGATGACCTGGTGGTCTTCCCAGTAGAAGTCGTCGGGGCCGACGATGGCGAAGGCGCGCGCGGCCGCTCCCGGCTCCAGCAACATCGAGCCGAGCACGGCCTGCTCAGCGTCGAAGTCGCGCGGAGGCACTCGCTCGACGCCTTCACCACCGGTTGGGGGACGTTGTTCAGCCACCAGGCACTCCCCGTGGGTCACGTCAGAAGACCGGCCCAGATCGTTCGGTCAGAGCGGCAGGAGGGGCCGCCGTCTCCGCGCAAGCCCCTCCTGTCAGTGCTCAGTCCATGCTGCGGAGACCGGCTATTCCGCCGTGTCTTCCTCGGCCGCCTCGTCCTCGACTTCTTCGGCCTCGGCTTCCGCGTCCTCGACTTCCTCGACGGCTTCCTCAGCCGGCTCGGCGGCGGCTTCCTCTTCGGCCTCGTCCTCGTGCGCCTTCTTTTCGGGCACGACCCGCACGGGCAACTGCGCATGGACATCCTTGTACAGGCGCGCGGAGACCAGGTAGTCCCCGACCTCGCGGATGGGCTCGGCCAGCTCCAGATCGCGCTTGTCAATCTTCAGCCCGAGCTGTTCCGTGGCCGCCTCGGCGATCTGCGCCGTCGTGACGGTCCCGTGCAGCTTGGTGCCCTCGCCCGTCACGTGCTTGACGGTGACGAGCTTGTCCTTGAGCTGCTCGGCCAGGGCCTGGGCGACCTCGCGCTTCTCGCCGTCGCGGCGGGCGATGGCGCCCCGGCGGTTCTCGAGGTCCTTGAGGGCGCCCCTGGTCGCCGGCACGGCCAGCTTGCGCGGAACGAGGTAGTTGCGCGCATAACCGTCAGCAACCTTCAGGATGTCTCCCTCGTGACCGACGCGCTCGACATCCTCCAGCAAGATGACTTCCATCTGTGTGTTCTCCTCCGTGATGACCGCGCCGGCAGCCTGGTGACGGCGCGACGACAGTTCCAGGTTGGGTTGACCGGAGTCAGCGGGCGAAGCCCTACCGCCCGGTCTTATAGCTTACGCCGACAAACGGGTCACTGCGGTCCCCGATGTCGCTAAAGCCCAGCAGTACGTCTACCCGCGGCATCAGGTGGTAGCTGCCGCGCAGGTCCACGTGCACGTCATTGGGGTCCCACACGTCCGCCTCGAGCGACATTCGCGGGGACAGGTCCACATCATAGCCGGCGCCGACCTTGCCCGAGGTGAGCCCCAGGCGCAGGCGGTCGCGGCCCACCGGGAAGGCCCGCTGCAGCGTCAGCGCCTCGCTCTCGCCGACGTTCCGGACCCCGACCCGCCAGAAGGCGTTCGGGTTCTTGCCGTACCGGATGTCCACGTCGGCATTGACCTGCGGCGAGGTCTTGAACGGCACCTGGAGGTCCACACGCGCCCGCACGTCGTCGGGCGCCATCGCCTGGCCCACATTGGAGAGGTCCGCGAGGGCCCGGTTCGTCTGCTCCAGTGTCGCCTCGGCCCGGTCCAGCGTACGGGTGCCCGACTCCGCTGCCTTCCGGACGGCGGCCAGCGTGCCCTGCAGGTCGTCCTTGAACTTCGGGTCGGTGAGGACCCGGTCATAGTCGGCCGTGATGTGCGCGATATGGTCGGCAGTCTCGCGCATCCGCGCCAGCGCCTGCTTCAGGTCAGCCTGGGTCTGCTCGTCGCCCAGCATCTTCTCCGCCTGGGCCGTGACCTGGGCCAGGTGCGCCGTCGCCTGGTGCATGTTGTCTAGCGCGCCCTGCATCTTGTCGCGTGTCTCAGGCGTGGCGAGCACCTGGGTGAAGCTGTCCGTGATGGCCGACAGGTCCTGCGAGATGCTGCGCAGGTTGGACGTGGCCACGGCGGCATCGTGCGGTATGCTCGAGGTCGCCAGCGTCCGCCGCACCAGTTCGGCAGTGGTGCGCACTGATTCGGAGGCCTGGGCCAGATTGGCCGCGACGCGCGCCACGTTGGGGCCGGAACGCTGCGCTTCGGCGGTCAGGTAGGACGCCAGGGCCATCGCCTGGGACGCCAGTTGGTCTGCCTTGGTGGTGGCCCCCACCACGTTGGTCAGGATCAGGCGGATCGCCTGGGCATTGAACTCGGTGGCGAAGGTACCCTTGATGGTCGCCAGGGCGGCGCGCGCTTCCTTGACCAGCGCCCGCGTCTCCTCGGTCAGGTCCTCGATCCCCACCGCCTTGCCGCCGGCGAGATGCCCGCCGGACGGGAGCAGAGTCTTCGGCCTCCCGGTGCCCCGCTGCACATCCACATACTTGTCGCCCAGCAACGCGCCCTGCTGGATGAGGAACTGGTCGGTCTCGTAGATGGGCACATCGCGGTAGATGGCCAGGCGCACGGCGGCCGGCTGCTTGGGGAAGCGCGGGTCGGGCACCAGCGTCACGGACGAGACGCGCCCAATCTTCACACCGGCCATGCGCACCTCGGCGCCGCTGACCAGGCCCTGCACGTTCTCAAAGTGCACATGCACCGGATAGCTCCGGGCACGCACCCAGAAGTCACCCAGGAAGAGCGCCATCGCGCCCACGACCAGCAGGGCCATCAGGAAGAACATGCCGACTTTGGCTTCGGCTGACAACGTCACTCACCCCTCGCCGAGACCGCCCGGTCGCCTCGACACCGCGCGGCTCCGCTGGGATAGACTACACCTTGATGGGGCCGTCAATCGAGCCCGTGATGAACTGCCGCACCACCGGATTGCCGCTGCCGCGCAGCTCGTCGGGCGTACCGGTGGCGATGACCTTGCCCTCGTACAGCATCATCGCCCGGTCGGCATACGCAAACAGGTGCGTCACATCGTGGGTAACCACGATGGCGCTGACGCCGACGTCATCGCGCAGCTTCGCGATGAGGTGGTCCACGGCCGCGGCCAACACCGGGTCCAGCCCGCTCGTGGGCTCATCATACAGCACCAGATCGGGCTGGGTGGCCAAGGCACGCGCGACCGACACCCGCTTCTTCATGCCGCCGGACAAATCAGCCGGCATGAGGTGTTCGGTCCCGGTCATGTCCACGACGTCCAGCAGCTCTGTAACCCGGTGGCGGACCTCGTCATCCGACGCGCCACGGCGGCGCAGCGCGAAGGCCACGTTGTCGTAGACACTCATGGAGTCAAAGAGCGCCGAATACTGAAAGGCCATGCCCATGCGCAGCCGCACTTCGTTGATCTGGGTCTCCGAGGCGTCGGTGATGTCCACGCCATGGACGACAATGCGGCCTGACTGCGGCTTGACCAGCCGCATGATGTTATGCAACAGCGTGCTCTTACCCGCCCCCGAGAGCCCCATCACGCCGAGGACTTCGCCCCGGTACAGCTCCAGGCTCACCCCGTCGAGCACCTGCTTACCCTCAACGGCGTAGGTCAGGTTCTCGACGACGATGAGACGGTCGCGCTCCGGTCCCATGGCTACCCCGGGTAAACAATGGCCGTCAGGAGCAGGTTCGCGGCATAGATCAGCATGATGCAGTAGACGACCGCGCGGGTCACCGCGCGCCCGACATCCTCCGAGGCCATCCGGCAACTCAGCCCCTGGTGACAGCTCACAATGGCGATGATGGCAGCGAAGAACACCGTCTTGGTGATCCCCCCCGCGACGGTCCACGGCCGCAGATTCCCCGGGATGTTCGCCCAGTACGCCACTTCGTTGATCTTGCCCGTGCCCGCCGCGATGAAGTAGCCGCCGGTGACGCCCACGAAATCGCCGATGATCGCCAGCAGCGGCAGCATGACAATGGTTGCCAAGAAGCGCGGTCGGACCAGGTAATGAACCGGGTCCGTGGCCAACGCCCGCAGGGCGCTGATCTGCTCCGTCACCTTCATCGTGCCCAGCTCGGCAGTCATGCCCGAACCGGCGCGGGCCGCCACCACGATGGCCGTCAGCACAGGCCCCAACTCGCGGCACATGCTCTCAGCCACCAGCCACCCCACCAGGTTCCCCACCCCCAGGCGGTCGGCCTGCTGTGCGGTGTGGTAGGCCAGGACCATCCCCGAGAACATGGTCGTGATGGCCACGATGGGGAGCGAATCGATCCCGACCTGCGCCATCTGGTACACGGCCTGGCGTCGTTCAGCGGGGCGGTGGAGGCCGCCGATGGTGTGAAGTAGTAGAATGAAGGTCTCGCCGAAGAAGCTGAAAAACGCCAGAACGCGGCGGCCCAGCGAATTGGTTAGCTGCAGCACCACCGGCACCTCGGCTGCGAGTTCGCACGGGACGCTGACGCCTGGAGACGTCACCCTGGGCTCGAGCCAATCCTGGGGGAATCACTCCGCTGCCGATTATACATTTGCGGGGGCCTGAGCGTCAAGGAACCGCCAGACGCCCCCGAGCGGGGCCGAAGCCCCCTCGCGCCGCCTGCGCTCGGCCGCTCACAGGGGCCGACCGCCTGCGCAGCGCGGGCCGCTCGCCGCCGCAGATTGCGGATACGGAGCGCCCGGATTTGTGTATAATGGTGCCACGGATAGCGGACTATCTGGCACGCAATTCCTCGTGGGTGTGGCTGTCAGGCTGCCACCCGAACCTTCATCCTGTGTCGTCGCACCCTGAGCATGGCGGCGTGAGCCTGTTCCCGGCGCAAGGGCCGCTTGTCCACCCGATGGTTGGCTGTGCAGTTGGAGGCTGAGCACGCTCGATGCTGCCGAAGAAACCCCATGTCGTGGTCTTGACCCTGACCGTGTGGTTGGTGTTGAGTGCCGCGAATTTCGGCTCTTTTGACGCAACCATCCCGTACGAGTACGGGCCCTGGATGCACCTGGCCATCCTGAGCTTCTATGGCTGGTTCATGATGTTCTGGCTGTGGGGCTTGCACACCCTGGCCCACCACATCCTGAGCTTCTGCCCCAGGCTGATTAACCCCCGCCCCGGCGACCCCAAGCCGAACGCCAGAGTCGCCATCCTGTACACGACCTGTGATGACTTCGACCCCGAGGCGTGCGCCTCCGCCCTCCGGCAGACCCACCTCCACACCCGCCTGATCGTCTGCGATGACAGCCACGAGCCGCAGTCGCGCGCGATGGTTGACCAGTGGGTCGCTGCCCAGGACCGGCCCATACTCGTCGTGCGGCGCGGCACCAACCAGGGCTTCAAGGCCGGCAACCTCAACTACGCCATCGAACACTACGCCGACGAGGAGTACCTGCTCGTCTGCGATGCCGACGAATTGATCCCCCCGGACTTCGTCGAACGCCTGCTGCCGTACTTCAGCAGTGATGGCGTGGGCTTCGTCCAGGCCAACCACCGCGCCCGCACCATTCCGCGCACGCACTTCGCAGGGACGCTGGCGCTGAGCGTGGATGTCTTCTTCTCCCACTTCCTGCCCGCCAAGAACCGCTTCGGCTATGTCTCGTGCCAGGGGCACGGGGTCATCATCCGCCGCTCGGTGTGGCAGCAGGCCGGGGGCTTCCCCGAGATCATCTGCGAGGACATGGGCTTTGCGGCCCGGGCCCTGACGGTCGGCTACCGCGGGGTGTTCGTGCCCAGCGTCGTGGCCGAGGAGGCGACCCCGCCCACGTACCGCTCGCTGGTCAAGTCTCGCTCGCGCGTCATCCGGGGCGCGATCCAGTTCTTCCAGACCGAGTGGCCCGCCCTGGCCCACTCGCCGCACATCACGCTGATGGAGAAGCTGGACCTGCTGATCACCGAGTCGGCTGCCTACATCGGTCTGGTGGTGTGCGTCAGCCTGTGGGGCGGCCTCATCATCTCCTACCTCTACAGCCTGCAGGGCGTGAACGGCGACCAGCCGTGGCTGCCCTTCGTCTATGCCCTGGCCCCCGTGCTCGCCGCCGCCCCGATCCTGTACAAGATCCCCCGCGAGCCCGAGCGCTACGGCAAGTACTTGTTCGTCATGGCGGCCAACCACGCCACCCTCATGCCCACGCTGGCGGTCCGGGCCGTCGAGCAGACGCTGAAGCTGCGCCAGCCCATCTTCCATGTGACCGGCAAGATCGGCCGGCAGGAGCAGAGCCCGCTGGACTTCGTGTCCAGCATGCCCTTCGGCATCGCCCTGGTGGCCGGCGGGGTGGTCATGCACTCGCCCATGTCGCCCCTGGTCTTCTGCATCTCCCTGACGTTTCTGCTCACGCCGCTGCTGCGCTTCACCGAGCAGAAGGGCTTCCTGGGAGCCCTGGGGCGGCAGTGGGGCCTGGCGCCCTACCTGGCCATCGCCGCGCTCGGGCTGTGGATGCATTGACGGCAGAGGTTAGGGATTGGGGATTGGGTTACGGCCAAGGCACAACGGCAACGGCGTGAGCCGTTGCCGCTTTGGTATCTGCTGCTGTGTCCCTTACATGCGCTCGAGGCGGGCGATGCGCTCTTCCAGGGGCGGGTGGGTGGCGAAGAGGTTCATCAGTGACCGGCCTGTCAGCGGGCTGACGATGAACATGTGCGCGGTGGACGGCTCTGCCTGCATCGGGATCGCTTCATTGCCCCGCGCCAGCTTGCGCAGCGCGTTGGCCAGCGCGCGCGGATTGCCGCACAACTGGGCACCGCTGGCATCGGCCTGGTACTCACGTGACCGCGAGATCGCCATCTGAATGAGCATCGCTGCCAGCGGCGCGAAGATGAGCATGAACAGGGCGCCGAGCCCGCCGCCGTCGCGGTCATCGCGGCCGCCGCCGAAGATCATGGCCGACCAGGCGAAGATGCGCACCAGCACCATCAGCGCCCCGGCCAGCGTCGCCGCCATCGCCGAGATCAGGATGTCGCGGTTGCGCACGTGCGACAGCTCGTGGGCGACCACCCCCGCCAGCTCCTCCTCGGTCAGCAGCCGCATGATGCCCGCCGTCACCGCCACCGCCGCGTGTTGCGGATCGCGCCCGGTGGCGAAGGCGTTGGGCGAGGGGTCGGGGATGAGGTACAGCTTCGGCATCGGCAGGCCCGCCCGTGCCACCAGCCCGGACACGATCCGGTACAGGCCCGGTGCGCTGGCCTCGTCCACCGGCTGGGCCCGGTACATCATCAGCACGATCTTGTCCGAGTACCAGTAGCTGAAGAAGTTCATGGCGACCGCGAGGCCCAGGGCGATGATCATGCCCTGCTGCCCGCCGGCCCAGTCTCCCACCAGCACGAACAGCCCCGTCAACAACCCCATCAGCAAGACGGTCTTCACTTGGTTCATGGTTGAGGCAGCTTCACACTCCCGTGAGTCTTGAGGCGTCAGGGGATTCAACGACCCAACCGGGCCGGATTGTTTCAGCAGTGGCTGCCAGGGTCGCGGTCGGTGACCGCTCCCACGTGGCAGTGGTCACCGACTGCGCCCTTCGTCATGTCCCACGTGGGAG
>JAJFUB010000081.1 GCA_021372615.1 bacterium
AGGGACCACCGTCGGCGGCTCGCCCTTCAGGCAGCAGTCGGCGAAGTACTGCAACTCGGCCGGCAGCGCGCCCCACAGCTTTCCGTAGTAGGTGCTCCAATACGTCGTGTCGGGGTACCTGACGCCGTCCTTGTCGCACACGAAGAAGTTGGGGGTCGTGTCGTTCACCTGGATACTACCCTCGGTCCCGACCACCTCCAGGCGTTCATCGATCTGCATCGCACTGTTTTCGGGGAGGAACCAGACCTGCTCCAGGATCGCGGTAGCGCCGGAGTCGAAGCGGTACATGGTCTGGCCGATGTCGGGGTTCCCCAGGCCCCGGATTTCCACGGTCTGGGCGTAGGCACTGACGATCTTTGCCCCGGTGAGCCACAGCATCAGGTCAGTGTCGTGGACGCCGTCGCCGATGATGGGGCCGATCTTCGGCAGCACCCCGGTAACAATCCAGCGCGGGAGGTTGCGCCGGGCGGACATGGACACGATCTTGCCGATCCGCCCCTCCTCGATTGCACGCTTGGCGAGGGCATAGCGCGGATTGAAGCGGCATATGTGCCCCACCATGAAGAAGCCCTTGGCCTTCTGCGCGGCTGCCACCATCTTTCTGCAGTCGGCCATGGTCGAGGCCATGGGCTTCTCGCAGAACACGTGCTTGCCCGCCTTGAGCGCGGCCAGTGTCGGAGCGGCGTGCTGGTCCCACATGGTGACGATGTTGACCGCTTCCAGCTCCGGGTCGGCCAGCATCTCGTTGTAGTCGGTGAAGGTCTTCTTCACGCCGAAGCGCTGCGCGACTTCCTTCAGGCGCGACTTGGTGCGCGTGCACAGCGAGTACAGCTCCACGTTGGGAAGGGAGGCCAGCGCCTCGCAGTGTTTCTCGCCGAACCATCCGAGACCGATGACGCCGAACTTGACCTTGCTCACAGCAGTGCCTCCCTGGGCCATGCCTGGCAGACGGCCGGCCGAAGTGTACTCGCGAACCTCGCGAGCCTTTCCCCTCGGCATGCCCCCACACCTGCGCGGCCCTGCTCTCAGCCCCGCACCACTGCGAACAGGTCTGTACAACCCGGTCCGGCGTGCAGGGCCCACGGCCTTGGTCCTCGGGGTGATGATCTCGCTTCGCTTTGTCCAGATGATCGTGCGGGCTGCTGGAGAGCCTGTACTACGGCTACGACGACGCGCGTCGGACCAAGATCGTGCGCGAGGACGGCACCAGCATCTACTACCGCTACGACGCCGCGGGGCGGTTGGCCAGGGAGGACGATCTGGACGGCTCGGGCCAGGGCCTGTATGCCTTCGACTGCCGCTTCGACGCGGCAGGAGACCGCAGGCAACTGACGAAGAACGGCGAGACGACCTACTACCAGTACAACACGCTGAACCAGTTGACGCTGGAGGGGAGTACCGGCGGTGCGCTGACCTACTACCAGTGGCAAGCGGACGGGGCCCTGGCCGGGAAGCAGGACGCCCGCAGCACCACCTACTTCACTTGGGATGTCGATGAGGCGCTGACCCAAGCCGACTGGCTTGGAGCGAATCTGGGCTCTGTACAGGTCGCGCACCAGTATGATGCCGACATAATGGCGGGTATGGCCATAGACCAGGTAACTGCCAATCCCTCTGCCTCGCGTCACCCAACACGCTCGCTCAGACCAAAGATGATGTCTCGCTGCCTGGGGCTCCCCTGCGGTGACGCGCAGCACGACGGCCGAAGGAGATCAGCGCGGATTAGCTCGCTGAGTGCCGCATCCAGATCCTCCTGCGGCAGCCCGGTCACCTCGAGCAGACGCTGCCGAGTACGCCAGA
>JAJFUB010000082.1 GCA_021372615.1 bacterium
CCCCCCGCCCGGCGGCGGGGCCCGCCGCACACGTGAGACCGCAGGCGGTCTCGGCGGCACCCGCCGCCTGAGTGTTTCCTTACATACCCAGACTTCAGTAGGGCCGCCGCGCGGCCCCCGGAGATGAGGCGAGTACCGACATGCCCGAGTCACTGAGCAGCCGTCTCTCTTTCCTCGACCGCTACCTGACGCTGTGGATCTTCCTGGCAATGGCCTTCGGCGTGGGAGTGGGCTACGTCTTCCCCGATCTGGTGAAGGCACTCAACGCCGCCTCGCAGGTGGGGACCACGTCCATCCCGCTGGCCCTCGGCCTCATCCTGATGATGTACCCGCCCCTGGCGAAGGTGAAGTACGAGGAGCTCGGCGAGGTCTTCCGCAACGGCCGCGTCCTCACGCTGTCGCTGGTGCAAAACTGGATCATCGGCCCGATCCTCATGTTCCTGCTCGCCATCGTCTTCCTCCGGGGCTACCCGGAGTACATGTACGGTCTCATCATGATCGGGCTGGCCCGCTGCATCGCGATGGTCATCGTGTGGAACGAGCTGGCCGACGGCGACACCGAGTACTGTGCCGGGCTGGTGGCCTTCAACTCGATCTTCCAGGTCCTGTTCTTCTCCGTCTACGCCTACGTGTTCATCACGGTGTTGCCGCCGCTGTTCGGCCTGCCCGGCACCACCGTCGCCGTGACGATGGGCCAGATCGCCCAGAGCGTCTTCATCTACCTGGGCATCCCCTTCCTCGGCGGCCTCATCACGCGCTTTGTCCTGATGCGAGCGCGCGGGCGCGAGTGGTACGAGCGGCGCTTCATCCCCCGTATCAGCCCCCTCACCCTGATCGCCCTGCTCTTCACGATCGTCGTCATGTTCTCGCTCAAGGGGCAGGTCATCGTGAAGCTGCCGCTGGACGTGCTGCGCATCGCCGTCCCCCTGCTCATCTACTTTGTCGTCATGTTCATGGTCTCGTTCTTCCTGAGCATGAAGGTCGGCGCCACCTATGGCCAGACGGCGACCCTGTCCTTCACCGCCGCCAGCAACAACTTCGAGCTGGCCATCGCCGTCGCCGTGGCCGTGTTCACGATCTCGTCCGGCGAGGCCTTCGCCGCCGTGATCGGGCCGCTGGTCGAGGTGCCGGTCCTCATCAGCCTGGTCAATGTCGCCCTGGCCTTCCGACGGCGCTACTTCCCGGAGGCCTGCGCGGAGGCCTGTGCGACCGGAGGCGAGGTCGGATGAACCGCTACGAGTGCCACCCCAAGGGCCAACCCGCCCACGCGGTGTGCGCCTTGTGGTCCGTGACTGATGCGCCGGGCGCCGCAACCGGCGTCTTGCGCCAACGAATAGGAGATGACTCGATGGACGATGTGAAGAAGACGGTGCGTGACAACTACGGTGAGATTGCCCGGCGGGCAGCCGAGGGCTGCGACGAGGGCATCGTCACCCGCGCCGACCCCGAGGCCGTCGGCTACGCGGGCGAGGACCTGGAGGCCGTGCCCGAGGGGGCGAACATGGGCCTGGGCTGTGGCAACCCGACGGCCCTGGCCGACCTGAAGCCAGGCGAGACCGTGCTGGACCTGGGCTCCGGTGGGGGCTTCGACTGCTTCCTGTCCGCCAACGCCGTCGGCCCCGAGGGCCACGTCATCGGCGTGGACATGACCGAGGACATGATCGCCGCCGCCCGCGCCAACGCCGAGAGGGGCGGCTATGCCAACGTGGAGTTCCGGCTCGGCGAGATCGAGGACCTGCCCGTCGCGGACGGATCGGTGGACGTGGTCATCAGCAACTGCGTCATCAACCTCGTGCCCGACAAGGCCCGCGCCTTCGCCGAGGCGTTCCGGGTGCTGAAGCCCGGCGGGCGGCTGCATGTGTCCGACATCGTCCTCGACGGCGAGGCTCCGGCTGATCTGCTCGCCAGCGTCGCGGCGTATGTGAACTGCGTGGCCGGGGCCATCAGCAAGACCGAGTACCTCGGCGCCATGGCCGCCGCCGGCCTCACCGACGTGACGGTCCATGTGGAGCGCGACGCCCGGGAACTGCTGAACGGTTGCTGTGTGCCCGGGGACGACGAGGGCGGCGGTTGCTGCTGCGCCTGTGACGACATGCCGGAGATGCCCGAGGTCCCCGAGGGCCTCGTCAAGTCCATCACGGTCAGCGCCCGCAAGCCGCGGTAGTGCCGACTTGCGCGAGTTCGCGCACTGGCGGAAACAGGCCGTGGGTGCCGCGTCGTGTGCGGCGGGCCCCACGGCCGGCGGCGGGGCCCGACGTACGCAGGCATCAGCAACAGCGGCCGAAAGGGGATTGCATGGCGAAGCTGAAGGTGCTCTTCCTGTGCACGGGCAACTCCTGCCGTAGCCAGATGGCTGAGGGGTGGGCGCGCGCGTTGCAGGGCGACGTCATCGAGCCTTACTCCGCCGGCCTCGAGAAGCACGGGATGAACCCGCTGGCCGTCAAGGTGATGGCCGAGG
>JAJFUB010000083.1 GCA_021372615.1 bacterium
CGCGCGTGTCCTCACGCGCGCAACCGATCGCTGTCCGACTACCTGCGCGCGTGAGGACACGCGCGCCCACGCGGCTTACAGCCTCCCCAGTATCTCCGCCGCCTTGGCCTCGTAGATCTCCTGCCAGCCCGCCCCCAGGAAGCACTCCGTCACTTCGTAGCCCCCGAGCGGGTAGTCGCCGGCCGGCGGGCCGTAGTGGGCGTAGCCGTTGGAGAACGCCGCCATGAACGTGTATTCGTGGGGGGAGTTCCGCTTGATGTTGAGCCCGACCTCCGTCAGCACCTCCGCCGGGCAGGTGATGAACACGCACTCCCCGATGCGCATCCCCATCACCTCGGCCGTGAAGGTCTCCTCGCCCGACTGCACATTGAAGGCGTGATGCCCCTTGAGCGTCCCGATGTCGTCCTGGATGTGCGCCAGGCGCTCCATCACGCGGATGTTGTGCAGGTACTTGTTCAGGTTCCCCTGGTTGTCCGCGTCCATCTGGCGCAGGTCGCTGCGCCTGGCGGCCTCCTCCTGCAGGTAACGGTACGAGTAGTCGGCCGGGAAGTCGGGATTCATCAGGTGCTTGAGATACAGCGGCAGGAAGGCGCGGAAGTTCAGGCTCATGCCCCGCAGCGAGGCGAGCAGCTCAGCCTGCTCTTGCTCCAGCGCCGCCAGGCGCTCGGGCACGTCGGTGCGGCGCGGCAGCTCGACGGTCTCGGTGATGACCTTGAGCTTCGCCCCGCCGGTCACGATGTCCGCCCAGGCCTGCAGTGTGTTCAGCCCCAGCATCATCCCGAAGGGCCGGATGTCGCGCGGGTGGTGGACGTCTTTGTACAGCACATCGCACACGTCCCCGCCTGCGCCCTGCAGGAACAGCGCCATGGTATCCTCGCCGAGACGGTCCTCGATGACCTGCGAGGCAACCCCGGGGTAGTTGGCGCTGATGGGGCCCCCGTTGAACGCATACAGCGGGTGGCAGGCGAAGTTGTAGACGACCGCGAAGGGCCGGCCGTCCTCACGGTCCAGGCGCAGGATGCCGATCTCGGAGTCCAGCAGCCCCAGGTGGTCCACGGCGCCATCGGGCGGGCACGGGTTGGCGTGGCGGATCGTCCAGCCCGTCCCGTTCTTCATCCGCAGCGTGCGGTTGATGGTCCAACGCTTGTCAGCGCCGGAGCCCACGCCGACGGTGACCGGGACCATGGCCTCGCTGGCGCGCTTGACGGCGTCGAAGACCCGCGCGAGCAGTTCCTCGTTCTCGCACAGAATGCGGCCCGGCGGGTGGGTATGGGAGGCGTTGACGAGCACATGGGAGCCGGGGATGCCCAGGTCGGCCTCGATGCGGGCGCGCAGCCGGGGCAGGAAGTCATCCGGCACGTCAAAGATCATGCCGATGGCGACGACATCCATGGCGACAATGGCGAGGGTGGTCTCGCCATCGCTGAGCACCAGCGCCTTGGCGAGCAGCGGGTCATGGATGACCCGCGCCGGATCGCTGGTGGTGATGTCGGACTTGGCGTGACCGGCGAGGAGGGTAGACTGGTCAGGCATGGTTGCTCCCGGTGGTGGCGACGCAAATGCCGCCGTTACCAATGCGGCGGCGATGACGGCGTGGCCGATGCAGCGGCGGTGATGACGTTGCCGTTGGCGTCCGCAGGCCACTCGGCGGTCCGCAGGACCGCCCCTCAGCCGGACGCTTCAGCGTCCGGGACAGGCGGACCTCCCTCTTCTCTCAAAGGGTGTGCCGTGGTCGCTCCGGGCGTTGAAACGCCCGGCTGGGGGGCCTACGGCCGACCGTCCTGCGGACGGTCAGCGCCACAAGCTCTGCGGGCTACACCCGCGCGCACAGGCCCCCTCTACCCCGCCCCAGTCCGCCTCTGCAACAGCGCCGTCACCTGCTCCCCGAACTCCGTCATCCGGTCGGCGTAGATCCCCAGCAGGCTCTCGATGCCGGTGACGCCCTCCTTCAGCTTCGTCAGGGCGTCCAGCTCGATCAGCTCCATGCCCTCGGCCACCGCCACTTCGCGGGCCTGCTCCTCGTTGGTGCCCGTCAGGACCAACTCCCGCAGCTGCGGGCTCATGCGCAGCATCTCGAACAGGCCAATGCGGCCGCGGAAGCCCGTCTGGCCGCACTCCTCGCAGCCCTCGCCCCGGTACAGCGTCGCGATGCCGTGCCGCTCGAACAGGTCGCGCAGGAAGGGGACGTCGGCGACCGCATCGGCGGCCGCGTAGCCCACCTTGCACTGCTCGCATAGCTTGCGCGTGAGGCGCTGGGCGATGATGCAGCGCAGGGCCGAGGCCACCAGGTACGGCTCGATCTTCATCTCCTGGCAGCGCACCAGCGCCGCCGGGGCGTCGTTGGCGTGCATCGTCGACAGCACCAGGTGGCCCGTCAGCGCCGCCCGGAAGGCCATGTCGGCGGTCTCGGAGTCGCGCACCTCGCCTACCAGGATCACGTCCGGGTCCTGGCGCAGGATGCTGCGGAGCTGCTCGGGGAAGTTCAGGCCGATGTCCGGCCGCACGTGCGACTGGTTGATGCCCCCCAGTTGGTACTCCACCGGGTCCTCGACCGACTCGATGTTGACCCCCTCGGACCGCAGGCGGTGCAGCGCCGCATACAGGGTCGTGGTCTTGCCCGAGCCGGTCGCGCCCACCACCAAGATCATCCCGCGCGAGACGTGCAGCATCGCATCAATGCCCCGGGCGATGTAGGGCGGGAAGCCGAGCTGGTCAATCCCCACGATGACCCGCGACTTGTCCAGCAGGCGCAGGACCAGCTTCTCGCCGAAGATCGTCGGCCGCGAGGATACGCGCACGTCCACCCGGCGCTTCTGCACCGTGGTGGTGAAGCGCCCGTCCTGGGGCAGGCGCGACTCGGCGATGTTCATGTCCGCCATGATCTTGATGCGCGAGACCAGCGCCGACTTGACGGCCTCGTTCAGGTCCATCGTGCGCTTGAGCACGCCGTCAATGCGGTAGCGGACCATGATGCCCTGGCGCTGGGGCTCGAGGTGGATGTCGCTGGCGCGCTGCTCGATGGCGCCGGTGATCAGCACGCTGGCGAGCTTGACGATCGTGGGCGCATCCATCAGTCGGGTGATGGCGTCGCCCTCAACCAGGCCGTCGGTGCTCTGGGCGTACTGGGCGTCGAGTTCCTTGGTCTCTTCCTCACTCCAGAGGCTCTCCAGCGCCCAGGAGATGTCGGCATCGGACACCCGCACGGCCTCGGGCCGCAGCCGCGTCGCCCGCCGCACCTCGTCCAGGGCGTGGATGTCGTCGGGGTCGGCCATGGCGACATCCACGACGTCACCCCGGCGGCGGAAAGGGATGGCGCGGAGGCGCTCGGCGGTCTCGCGGCTCAGGCAGTGGGCCAGCGCGGTGTCCACCTCGACCTGCTGGAGGGACAGCATCTGCTCGGGCATCTGCCCGGCGGCGTAGTCCACTTCCTCGCGGGTCACAAAACCCAGGGCGACGACGGAGTCGAGGATGGAGGTGCCGGACTGCTTGGCGGCCTGGTAGGCCGTCTGGGCCTGCTGCTTGGTCAGTTGACCCTGACGGATGAGGGTGAGGACGATCTCGCGGTCGCGCTCGAAGGCAGGCATGGCGGGAGGGTTCGCCAGGGGGCGCGCGGGGTCCTGCAGGACAGCGCGTGGGCCGGGACACCCTGGACCGGCCCGGCCACCGCCGGATGGGCGCGATGCGAAATGTTCTGGAACTTTCGTTCACAGACTGCTAGTTCGGCCCCTTTGCTGTACCTGCGATTATGGAGGGAGTGATTCTGCGATCACCCCCCGGGCACACACACATCGCGCGCACCCCCCCATCAGAGGGGGCGCAAAAGCGGCGGTTCAGGAGGGACGGGGCTATGGCTGAGGGTCTGGTTGAGGAGATCAAGCGCAAGGTGGCGCAGGACGTCGAGGCCGCCTATGGGACGGCAGCGCCGAGGCGGCAGTGGCGCACGCCGCGGGGCTTCAAGATGCTCTGTCCGCTGCACCAGGAGCGGCGGCCGTCGCTGCATGTGTCGCGGCCGGAGGGGCTGTTCAAGTGCTTCGGCTGTGGCGCCGGCGGGGACTTCATCCACTTCGTGGGCTTGCTGCGGGGCCTGGCCGACCCCGGCGACGCCGTGCGCGAAGCCGCGCGGGTGCTGGGCCTAGCCGACACGCGTGGGCCGGGACATCCTGGACCGGCCGCCGGGACGTCCGAACCTACCCACCGCTACCACATCCGCGACCTCGACGGCCGCCTCATCGCCATCCACGAGCGCTCCGAGGACGCGTCGGGCCGCAAGAGCTTCCGCTGGATGCGCGAGGGCAAGCCCGGCCTGGGGGGTCGGGGGGCGGCCGGTCTGCCCCTGTACAACACCCACCTGCTGCCGCCGCTGGCCGACGGCGACACCGTGGTCGTGGCTGAGGGCGAGAAGGCCGCCGACGCGCTCACGGCGGCGGGCGTCGTGGCGCTGGGCACCGTGACCGGGGCCTCGTCGTGTCCCAAGGACCCCGTCCTGGAGCCCCTGCGGCGGCTGCGCGTCCTGCTGTGGCCGGACCACGACGACGGCGGACGGGCCCACATGAACGAGATCGCCGAGCGCCTGCTGGCGCTGGGGGCGCCGACCCCGCTGATGGTCACATGGCCCGACGCGCCCGACCATGGCGACGCCGCGGACTACCTCGCCGGCCCCGAGGTCGCGGTCGGTGACCGCTCCCACGAACTGCGGGCGTTCCTGGACGCCCACGCCGCGCCCTATGACGCCGAGGCGCACGGGCAGACCGCGTCGGTCAGCCGCATGGCCGCGCACTTGCAGGCCAGCAGTTGGCTGTGGGAGAGCTGGCTGCCGGAGGGCTATGTGACGATGCTGGGCGGCGAGACGGGGGTGGGCAAGAGCGGCGTGGCCCTGGCCCTGGTCCGCTGCTACCTGCACGGCCTGAGCTGGCCGGACGGCACGCGCCGCAGCGACCCGCACCCCCGCGACCGGCGGGTGCTGTGGCTGGAGACCGAGGACAGCCACGGGATGCTGCGCGACCGCTGCGAACAGTGGGGGGTGTCCGCCGACCGGCTGCGCGTGTGGGGCAACGACGGCCTCGCCACCGCCCGGCTGGATGACCCGGACTTCCCCGCCGCGCTCACGCGCGAGCACCACCGGAGCCGCTATGGCCTGATCGTGCTCGACACGCTCACCGGGGCGCACTACCAGGAGGAGAACTCGGCGGGCATCAAGCGCAATCTGCACGTGCTCACCCGCTTCGCGGCCCACGAGCATGTCGCCGTGCTGGTGCTCCACCACCTGCGCAAGCGGCGCGAGGGCGAGCCGACGAACGTCACCCTCGACCGGCTGCGCGGCTCGTCGGTGCTGCCGAACATGATGCGCTCGGTGTGGGCCCTGTCGCGCGACGAGCGGGAGCCGGACGTGCTGTGCCTGCGGGTCCTCAAGAGCAACCTCGCCGCGCCGCCCGACCCGATCGCCTGCGCGCTGGGGGCCTACGGCCCGGAGTTCGCGCCGTGGCAGGAGGCGGAGGCGACGCCGAGGGGGACGGCCCTGCGGCTGGACCGGGCCGCGGAGGCGCTGCAGGGGTTGCTGGGGGACGGGCAGTGGCACCCGCTGGCCGAACTCAAGGCGGCCCTGGTCGCGGCGGGGTACGGGGAGCGCATGTGCCAACTGGCGCGGACCAGGCTTTCGCTGGAAGAGCGGCGAGACGGTCCGGCGCTGCAACTGCGCCTGCCGCAGCCGGCAGCGCCAACCGCCGCTTCTTGAGCGGTTCAGGGGGGGTGGGTGCGTGCGAAAGAGAGAGAGAACAGAAGGGAGGATTCCTTCTTCTTCTTCTCACGCACGCCCCCACCCCCAGACAGCCCCGAAAGCGGCGGTTGCGGACCAGGCCAGGAGAGCCGCGTGGGCCTGCTAATAGCCGGCCCGCCGCACACGACGCGCCACCCACGACCCGTCTCTTCATCAGCTCTCACCGTCCACTGGCTGGCGTCCGCACGAACCCCACGCCTGGTGTGCTCGCCTCCGCCGTCTGCGCCGGGCCGAAGGCAACCAGGTCCGTGCAGTCGCCCCAGGCGACCCGGAGGG
Organism: bacterium; assembly: GCA_021372615.1. Taxonomy (NCBI): domain Bacteria; species bacterium. The sequence goes on from JAJFUB010000083.1 coordinate 6,050, forward strand.
CGCGGTGGCCCACGCGCGTGACTGCCGGCTGGGGCGTGCCCGGCCGGCGGGGGTACAGGAACGCCAGGAAGTGCGGCGCGCCGGTCGTCTTGACCTCAGCGCGCAGCCGTGGGTGCTCCACGACCTCGGCGGTGGCGCTCCATTTGGTCTGGCAGGCGTCCACGGTGAACGCCGGGGGCGTGGCCGCGAAGAGCACCACCTGCATCTCCCAGCCGGTGTTGTCATCCACCAGCCGGGGGAACGTGCCGCCCAGGTCGAACCGCATCCCCTGCCCCGAGATCATGAACCCGGTGTCATTGATGCCCTGCAGCAGCCACGTATAGCTGTGCTCCGCCCCGTCGGCGACCATGTCGTCGTAGATGACGGCATAGGGCCGCTGCTTGTCGTGGATGAAGAAGACGTGCCGGTCGAACTGCTTGAGCGTGGGGTTGTGGTACAGGTCCCCGGCCCTCCCGCAGGCGTATGTAGCCAACTCGCCCGGCTGGTAGGCCACGATCCGCCCCTCGGCGGCCTTCATCTGCTGGCCCTTGCCATCGAAGAGCATCCCGTTGTGGTGCTCCGTCTGCCCGCCGCCATAGCCCGAGTCTCCGGCCAGGGCGCTTTGGCCCCGGTAGAGCGCGAAGTGGTTCGCGTCGTACTGCCCGTGGCCATAGTCCGGGTTCCCGCCGCAGGTGAACGAGAGCAGGCAGTCCTCGTTGCCCCAGCCCGAGCGCATCGAGACCAGACCTCGCCGCGAGAACCGTCGGCTCAGCGGCAGGCCGACCTGCTCGGGCGTCTGCGCCGCCGGCGCCAGCGCGTGCCACAGGATGGTGTAGTTCAGCAGCGGCTGGGCAGCGTTGCGGCCGTCGCCGAAGAGGTCCTTGGGGTCCGTGAGCCGCCCCGTCACATGCTCCCACAGCCACGTCATCTCCGGTCGCCGGTACAGGTCGGCATACAGCGGGAAGAAGCACGTGTGGGCGTGGAAGAAGGCGTCGTTGGTGTTGTTGAAGTAGTTGCCGCCGGGCAGCGCCTCGTACAGGTAGTAGTCGCAAACCTGGCGCAGGCGGGGATGGTCGAACAGGTTCTCCCCGCCGGCCCGCCGCAGCGCCTCGCACGGGAAGTTCAGGTAGTACAGACACGCCGAGGTGTAGCCCGCCCCCTCCAGCGCCCCGCCGTCCACCCCAAGGCCGATGTCCAGGTAGCGCTTGATGCCCTCGAGGAACAGGTCGAGCCAGGCCTGCTCCTGGGCCGCGTTGCCGGTCTCGCCCCACACCGCCAGCGTCAGCAGCGCCGCCGACGAGTTGCCGATGAGCGCGAAGTTGTGCCCCAGCACCCCCGGATAGCGCGGGGCCTCCGGCAGCTTCTTCATGTAGCCATAGAAGTACGCCAGGTACGTCCCGGTGATGTAGCCGCGCACCTCGGCCCGCTCACCGTCGCTCAGGTGGTCATACAGCAGGTCGTAGAAGACGGCCAGGGAGCGGCTCGAGTGCCCCGCATCCAGCGGCTGGCTCAGCCAGCCCTGGTAGGGCTGCCCGTAGTTCAGCCCGCCGATCTGGTCAATCACCCGCTCGCGGATGATCGTCAGCACGATGTGCCTGGCGCCCTCGATGTACTTGTCCTCACCTGACAGCACCCCGGCCCACGCCAGCTCCTCGAAGCACTTGGTCAGCCACGTCGCCCCGCCCCGGTCGCGCCAGCAATGGTGCTTGCGCTCGGGCCAGTCCACATACAGGGGCGACTTGGGGTCCAGGTACCCGTTGCACTTGCGGAGCATCTCCTTGTACGCCAGCGCCTCGACGCCCCGGTCCAGCCGCCCGCGCACAGCCTCCAGCTCCGCGGCGGTGCACAGGAGCCGAGGATGGGCCGCGCCACGGGCATACAGCGTGCGGTCAGCATGGGCGAGGCCAACGGCGAGGAGGGCCAGGAGGAGGAGGGGCAGAGGGTGGATGGGGAGGCTGTTCATGCGGAGTGGTTCGCGCGGGGAGGCCGTAGGACCTGCGGAGGGGCTGACGGCGCCACTGGGCATGGCATGGCGGGCGCTACGGAGCGTAGAGAGGTAGCGTGTCCAGCGGCCGATGAGGAAGAACCGGCGGTTCTGGCGGGAGTTGTGCGGGGAGGTGCGCGTGAGAGAGGTGTGATCGGCACTCTCAGTCCGGACAGACAAGACGGGCCGGCCCTGAGGCCGGCCCGTCCGTGTGTCAGCTCAAAGGCTGCTCGCCGTCTATGCCGGCAGTTCGCTCAGCTTCACCGGCCGACCCTCGCAGATCGCCTTGTCCATCGCGAACATCACCCGGTGACTGCGTACTCCACTGCACGCGGGTTAGCCGTTCGGGTAGAGGCGTTGAGCACTTCCAGGCCGACGATGTTCCCTTCGCGGTCGTAGTCCAGAATTACGCCGGGCTTGTCCTCGTCGCTCTCCTCAATCTCCGCGTCGCTCAGGATGATGCGGAGGATGTCCACTTCAGCGTCATAGGTGACCTTCATGGCGTCCTCCAGTACTTCTCGATCTTCGTGGTCCTGTAGACGGTGATGACCGTTGCCGGCCGCTCACTGTCATCAACAATCGCGCGGACCAAGAAGGTTCGCCCATCGTCGAGGGTGACCCGCGACTGATAGGCCCGTTTACCGTCCCTCTCGGGGACGACCTGCTGCGGTTCAGACACCACGGCGTCCACGACGGACAGGGGTATCCGCCGCCGCTCGCACTCCTGTTGTGCGTGTCTGGACAGCCGATAGGTCATTGCCTCGGCCTTCTATGCCGGCAGTTCGCTCAACTTCACCGGCCGGCCCTCGCAGATCGCCTTGTCCATCGCGAACATCACGCGGTGGGTCTTGAAGGCCTCGGCCACGTTGATCAGCGAGTCCTTGCCCTCCTTCAGGCAGGCCATGAAGTGGTCCACCTGCGGCGGGTACGGGTGGTCGAGCACGTCGCCGCTGGTCGCCTCGGTCGTCGGGATGTCTATCCACTCTTCCTTGTTCACGCCCGCGATCTTCGTGGTCGAGAGCTTGTCGCCCATCAGCGTGCCCTCGCTGCCCACCAGGCGGATGTTGAAGACGTACGGCTGGCGGCAGTCCACGCACGAGGTGATCTTGCCCGTCGTGCCGTCGGCGAACTTGATGACCGCCACCGAGGTGCTGTCATACTCGTAGTCCTCGGCCCACTTGGCCGACGACCTGGTCGAGTAGCCGAAGACCTCGTCCACCTCGGTGTCCTTGAAGTACAGCAGGCCGTCGAGGGCGTGGCAGCCCGCCGTGACCAGCGCGCTGACCCCGATCTCCTTCTTCACGTTCCAGGCGTGCTGCATGTACCACGGGCCGATGCCGTGGTAGTAGTCCACCTCGATGAAGTGGACGGTCCCCAGCAGGCCCTGGCCGACCAGCGACTTGACCAGTTGGTAGTGGGGAATGAAGCGCAACTCGAAGTACACGGTCGAGCACACGCCCGCCTGGGCGACGGCGTCGCGCATGGCCAGCAGGTCCTCGTACCTGGTGGCCAGCGGCTTCTCGATCATCAGGTGCTTGCCCGCCTGGGCGGCCTTGATGGTCATCGGGGCGTGCAGGTGGTGCGGGGTGCAGATGTCCACCACATCCAGGCCGGGGTGCCCCAGGAAGGCGTCGTAGTCCGCGTACACCTCGATGCCCTCGCCGGCCATGTCCCGGGCGGCGCCGGGGTCCTTGGAGGTGCAGACGGCGGCGATCTCACAGTCGGGGTTGGCGTTGAAGGCGGGGATGTGCCCGCTCGCGGCCCAGCCGAGGCCGGCAATACCGATCTTGAAGTTGGACATAGGTCTCCTCCGGAAACGTTGATCGCGTGGGAGCGGTCACCGACCGCGACCGGTCGCGGTCGGTGACCGCTCCCACACCTTACCAGCCCTACTGCTTCTGCACCCGGCTGCCCAGGACGTCGGACAGCGGGTCCTTGTCCTCGGCGGACATGCCCAGGAAGTGGTGCTGGCGGAAGCCCTCGGCGTAGGCCAGGCCGCGCGGGGCCATCTCGCCGACCTCACCGCAGATATCGCGCATGGTGATCAGGTACGAGTCCATGCCCTGGCTCTTGTCCAACCACTCCTTTTGTGACACATGGCGGCGCAGCATCTCTTCCTTGATGTCAATCTTGTCGGAGATGTCCACGAACAGGCTCGGCACGACCAGGTTGCGCATGCCGTCGCGGTTGCCGTGCGGGTTGGCGTGGTAGATGTACACATCCTGGAAGGTCGGCACCCGGGCGGGGTTGGAGATCCAGTTGCGCATCCCCCGGCAGAAGCACGCCGTCACCATCAGGCGGCAGGTGTTCTGGTGGTCCTCCATGTAGTCATTCGGCGAATGGGTCAGCACGATCTCGGGCTCCAGCTCGCGCACCAGGGCCGTCACGCGCCGGAGGGTCATCTCGTCATAGAAGATCTCGATGTCGTTGACGAGACCCTCGTGGTAGGTCGCGCCGAGGACCGAGGCCGCGGCATGGCCCTCGGCCGCGCGCAGGCGGCAGATCTCATTGTGGTCGTACACAGCGGTGCCGCAGTTGCCGTTGCCGACGGTGAAGATGTGCAACTCGTAGCCGGCATCGCCCAGCGCGGCCAGCGTGCCCGCCATCGTGAACTCCACGTCATCAGGGTGGGCGCCGACAGCCAAAGCGACTTTCTTGTCCGACATGTGAATCTCTCCAGACATACGTGTTGGTACCCCTGGGAAGCGTGTTCCCCCTCACCGCCGCGAATCCCTCCCCGCCCGGTGACAGGAATCGGGCGCGCGGCGCGGGAACTCTGGCCGACATGGACCTCTACCTCGGGCTCGACATCGGCACCACGGCGGTCAAGGCGCTGGCCTGCGACGCAGATGGGCAGGTGCTCGCCGAGGCGGAGCGCCAGTACGGCTACCGCACGCCGCAGCCGGGCTGGGTCGAGCAGGACGCCGAGGACTGGTGGCGGTTGTCCCGCGAGTGCGTGCGGGAGGTCGTGTCTCGCGTGGGCCGGGACATCCTGGACCGGCCGCCGTGCCCGAACGACTTGGCCGGTCCAGGATGTCCCGGCCCACGCGTCACCGCCCTCGCCGTCTCCACCCAGGGCGATACCATCGTGCCCCTGGATGCGGCCGGGCAACCCCTCGCTCCGGCCATCACGTGGATGGACAACCGCACCCCGCGCCAGGTCGCGCAGATGGAGCGGGAGGGGGACCTGTGGTTCCGCCTCACGGGCTCATCGCCCGCGCCCTTCGCCGCGGCCACGAGCATCCTGTGGTGGCGCGATGAGGCGCCCGAAGTCTTCCGGAGCACGCGCCGCTTCGCGCTGGTGGCCGACTTCGTCATCGGGCGCCTGACGGGGCGGCCGCTCCTGGACGCGCCGAACGCCTCGCGCACGCTGGCCTATGACATCACGCGCCGGGCCTGGGCGCCGGAGCTGCTGGAGCGCCTGGGCATAGCGGCCGACCAACTGGCCGAGACAGCGGAGTCGGGGACGGTGGCAGGGCCGGTGCGGCCGGAGGTGGCGGACGACTGGGGCCTGTCGCCCGACACGCAGGTCGTCCTCGGCGGGCACGACCAGACCTGCGCCGCCGTGGGGTGCGGCGTCACGCGACCGGGTGCGCTCATGCTCTCGTGCGGGACGGCCTGGGTCGTGCTGGCGGCGACGGAGCGCCCGTTGTTCGATGAGTCGCACAGCGTACAGGGGTACTGCCATGCCGTGCCGGGAGGCTATGCGGTGCTGGGGGCGTACGCCGGGGGGAACCTGCTGCGCTGGTTCCGGGATACGCTGTGGGACGGCCACGGCGTCCTCACCCCTGCCCCTCTCCCTCGCTGCGCTCCGGAGAGGGGAACGGCGGACGGCAACGACCCGTACGACCTCATCACCGCCGAAGCGGAGGCGGCCCTGACAGCGGGCCGGCCGCCGCTGGTTTTCCTGCCACACTTCTACGGCGCTTCCGGGCCGATCCGCTGCCAGGCTGCCCGGGGCGCGTGGGCCGGGCTGACACTGCAGCACACCCGGGGCGACATGGCTCTCGCCCTGCTGCACGGGGTGGCCGTCCAGACGGCGCTGACCGTGGACAACCTGGCGCGGCAGGGGGCCGCCAGCGATGACATCCGCATGATCGGCGGCGGGGCGCGCAGCCGTTTCTGGGCGCAGCTCGTGGCCAACGCGACCGGCCTCCCCATCCGCCGGCCCGAAGTGCGCGAGGCGGCGGCCTACGGTGCGGCGCTCATCGCGGCCACTGCCATGGGGGCGTTCCCCTCCCTCGCCGCAGCGACCGCCGGCCTGACGATCCGTGACGTGATCGAGCCGGCGGGCCCGCCGGACCGCGAGGCGCTGGACCGGCACCAGGAGCTGCTGCGGGCGCTGGCGCCGGTGTGGGAGGAGCTGGGCCGCCTGTAGAACGCCAGGCACGCCCGACACTCTTGTCGGGCCGCCCAGGCACTCTCGCCGGGTACGCCCGACACTCCTGTCGGGCGGCCCGACAGGAGTGTCGGGCGTACCAACGCAGGGAGACCGACATGACCACCGACGAAGCGCGCGCTATCATCACTGCGGCCCGGCCCTGCCGCGAAGTCATGGACCCCGTGGTCTACGACCGCGCTCTGCGGGCGGCCAACCACGAGGAGCCTGACCGAGCCCCCATCTGGGACTACATTGACTCCTGGGACCTGTTCCAGGAGCTGGCGCCGGGCATCGAGGGCCCTGTGCAGGCGACCGCGTGGTGGAAACGCGCTCCAGAGTGTGGTATGTTACTGAGGTTTCTACAAGTAGGGAAACAGGCGGTGGGTGCCGCGTGGTG
>JAJFUB010000084.1 GCA_021372615.1 bacterium
TCGACGCGCCCGACGCGATCGCGGCCGCGCGATCGTCACTTTCCGCTTGACTTCGTTTTTTTCTCAACCATAATCTACATCCAGTATGAGCGAGGCGAGCGTAGGCTACGCCTTGTGATTGGTCGGAGCCGGATTGAGAACTCAACGGCAACTCGCCGGGAGGACAAACGGCGAAGATCACCACCCTCCCTTTTTCCAGATGGCGGACCGCCCGCCTCTGGATGAACGGTTCGGCAACCTCCCGCATCTCGATCGCCGTCTGAACCCGCGTATCGAGGCCCAGGGTCTCCAGCGCGTCCTGCAGGCACAGCGCATTGATGACCGTGGCCACCATGCCGGCGTAGTCCGCCGTAGCGCGGTCCATGCCCTGCTGCGCCGCGGGCTTGCCCCGCCAGATGTTCCCGCCGCCGATGACAATGCCCAGCTCGACGCCGCGCTCGGCGGCTTCCTGCACGTCCCGCGCGATCCGCTCCACGCTGGGCCAGTCAATCACGCCGGAACTGCCGCCGAAAGCCTCGCCGCTGAGCTTCAGCAGCACACGCTTCCAGCGGGGGGTACAGGCGCCGGGCTCCGTCCGGGAATCGCTCACTCCAGCTCCTCCCCGACCTGGAACCGGGCGAACCGGCGCACGACGACGAGCTCGCCGGTCTTGCCGGTCAGGTCCAGCAGCAGGTCGTTGATGGTCATGCTGTCATCGCGGATGTACTTCTGGTCAAGCAGGCAGTACTCCTCGTAGAACTTGCGCATGCGCCCTTCGACCATCTTCTGGGCGATGTTCTCGGGCTTGCCCTCGGTCTTGGCCTGCTCGATCAGCACCGCGCGCTCGCGCTCGAGGGCCTCGGGCGGCACTTCGTCGCGGCTGACCCAGCGCGGCCGCATGGCCGCGATCTGCATGGCCACATTGTGTGCGAACTCCCGGAACTGCTCGGTCCGGGCCGCGAAGTCGGTCTGGCAGTTGACTTCGACCATCACGCCGACCTGGTCGCCGGCATGGATGTAGCTGGTGACGATGCCCTGCTGGGTCGCCTTATCGGCCTTCTTGGTGGCCACGGCAATGCCCTTCTTGCGCAGGGCGTCCACCGCCGCCTCGAAGTTGCCGTTGCACTGCTCGAGGGCCTGCTTGCAGTCCATGAAGCCGGCGCCGGTCTTTTCCCGTAGCTTCTTCACGTCATTGGCGCCAATCGCCATGTGAATATCCTCCGTGATCTGTCGCGTGGGCGCGGACGTCTCGGACGCGCCGGAGGCGCACCCAGACGCCCGGCCCCACGCACTCATTGCCTACTCGTTGCTGTCCTCGAAGACTTCGATGAAGGCCTCTTCGGGCGACAGGGTCTCGCTGACCACTGCCGCTTCGCGGGCGATGGCGGCCTGCTCCTGGGCCACGGCCGCGTCCATCTGCTGCTCGCTGACGGCGCCCTCAACCAGGCCCTGCTGGTACATGCCACGGCCCTCGAGGACAGCGTCGGCCATCTTGCCGGAGATCAGGCGGATGGCGCGGATGGCGTCATCGTTGCCGGGGATGACATAGTCCACGACGTCGGGATCGCAGTTGGTGTCCACGATGGCGACGACCGGGATCTTGAGCTTGTTGGCCTCGGCGGCGGCGATGTGCTCGCGCTTGAGGTCCACGACGAACACGGCCTGGGGCAGATCGCGCATCAGGCGGATACCGCCCAGGTAGTTGTTGAGCTTCTCGCGCTCGCGGTCCATCATGAGCGCTTCCTTCTTCGTCAGGCGCGTCCACTCACCGCTGTTGGCGGCCATGTCCAGCTCGTCCAGGTGCTTGATCCGGCTCTGGATGGTGTTGAAGTTCGTCATCATGCCGCCCAGCCAGCGCTTGTTGACATAGGGCATGCCACAGCGCTGCGCCGCAGCCTCGATGGCCTCGGCGGCCTGCCGCTTGGTGCCGACGAACAGCAGGTTGCCGCCCTGGGCCGCCATGTCGCGCACAAACTCGTAGGACTGCTCGATCAGCTTGAGGGTCTGGTGCAGGTCAATGATGTAGATGCCGTTGCGCTCGTGGTAGATGTAGCGCTTCATCTTCGGGTTCCAGCGGCGCGTCTGGTGCCCGAAGTGGACTCCTGCCTCCAGGAGTTCCTTCATGGTGATGAGGGCCAAGGTGGCCACCTCCTTGCCCCTCCATCGGCGGCACGCATGGCCGCAGGAGGGGTCCAACGGAGCCGGGGGACGAGGGCGGTGCTACCGGTCCGCACGCGCAGCCGGGGCTGACCAATCAGCCTGTCGCTCGCTGACGAGCGCACGGCTTGCAGCGTTCCATGTCCTGCCGCGCAGGCGCGACGGCAGGCCAGCTTGTCTCCCGTGGGTGTGCGCGATCCACTGCTGCCCTCGTCCGGATCAGCGCGCGGGAGTATCAGAGTGCCGGCGACCTGCGGTCAACCGGCCCCTCAGAATAGCACAGGAAGCCGCACAGCGTCAATCACATGGCGGCGCCCCCCGGGGGGCGCCTAACCCCCGTGACCACCCCGCGCCACGCACCGACACGTGATCCGTTTGTGCTCCACGAAGACCCACTCATAGGTGCACGACCAGTTCACGATGCCCCCGCCCCAACTGGCCTTGCCCTTGTGCTCCAGGCCCCACAGCGACCCTGTCGCCGCGACGGTGTCCAGCTCCGGGCCATACTGTGTGGCGTAGGCCTCGGCCGCCACGCGCTGCGACTGCTTGTTGTCGTCAATGATGCCGGTCTCGTACTCCCATTTCTTGATGCACCGCCACTCCCCGGCAGTGGATACTGTGCCCTTGGCGCCCCGGATGGTCGGGTTGAACCACTTGACCCAGAAGTAACCGGTGTCATACCACTGCCACCACGAGGAGGCGTTGACGTGGTCCCACAGCTCGGCGGTCCACGTGTAGTTGACGCTCTCGGTGTGGATCGGGCGGGTGCTGAACTCCGCGATGGGGGCGGCCACGACGAGCAGCGTGAGATCAGCGCAGGGCACAAGCACGGCGCGTGGCGCGCCCAGTTCGGACAGGTGCGTCTGGAGCAGCGCCTGCAGGCCCTGCGTCTCGGCCGGGGTCGCGACCGTCAGGCGCGTGCCGGTGCGAGTGCTCGTGGGGGCCAGGGACACCACCGGCGCCTGCCCGACGAGCCCCAGCATCTGCTCTCGGGAGATCGTCACGGTCTGACCGGCGGTCGCCCCCTGCACAGCCTCCAGCAGGAAGTTGATGACCAACGACCAGGAAGCCGTGCCCTTCCCTACGTTCACGAACTGGTCAATCTTCGTGTCCTGGGCGGCGCTCTCGGTGCCGATGCTGCCCTTGAGGGGGGACAGCATGGTAGGGGCGCCCCGCATCAGGGGGCGCAGGTCGAGGCGATCGGCGGCCAACGCGGCTCCGCTCATGACCACGACGGCGAGGAGCACGGTGGCCATTCCCAGACAGGCTGCTCGGTTCATTGCCGCTCTCCTTCTGCATCAGCGTTGGGTCACTTATGGTATGGTTCGGCCTGACACAGGCCGATTCCTGTGTGCCTGCCGACGGGATGGACAGACCATTGGTAGTGCGGGCTTCCAGCCCGCTGCCGGCCCGCCTTCGCGGGAGGGCGGGCTGAAAGCCCGCACTGCTGGCACGACGCATGGGGCTGACTGGTGTCCCTGGCAGTTGCGCCCCCTCGCTTTGCCCGTCCTTGACGCCCCCTCGTGCCCGTCCTACAATCGTCACAGCCGTTGTTTCCCAGCCACGGAGGCCCTCCATGTTGCAGCGCCGTCTGCAGCTCCTCGCCTGTCTCACCGTTGCCGCCCTCCGCCTGTCCGCAGCCCTGGCCCAACAGCCCCCCACCCTCGACGAGATCGTGCGGCTGGCGAAGGCCGGCGAAGCCGCGGACAAGGACTTCTCGGGCGCGGTGGCCGCCGGCCTGACACTGGCGCGCTGCAGCCTGGCGGGCACCAACTGGCGCGGAGCGGACCTGCGCGGGGCGATGCTCACGGCCGTGTCGCTGCAGAAGGCCGACCTGCGGCAGGCCAACCTGCGGGGAGCCGTGCTGGAGCGGGTGGACCTGCTGAATGCCGATCTCTCGGGCGCCGACCTCAGCGGCGCGATCCTGTGTCTGACCAACCTCGAGAATGCCAATCTGACTGGCTGCCGGATGGACGGCGTCACGCTCGAGGGGACGGGCCTGTCGCTCACCGGGGCGCCCTACCTGGCGGCCCTGCACCTGGCCCTCCAGAACGCCAGCACCCAGCAGTTCAGCCGCGCCTGGGTCGCCGGGCTGTCCGGCGATGCCTTTGCCTTCTCCTACAGCACCGACCCGCAGCCGCCGACCCGCGATCAGGGGTTCTGGCCGGGGCTGCCCTTCAGCGTGAACCCGTTCCAGGCTGCGGCGGACAACCTCGGCCTGCGGATCACGTTCGCCCGCGAGACGGCCGCCGAGAAGCTGCTGCTCGACAAGCTCCAGGAGCAGTCTGTGTTCGTGCTGCCCCTCAAGCCGCCGACGGTGGATGAGCGTCTGACGCAGGGCCGGCCGCTGTGGGCCGTGCTCACCGCCCGCGAGACCCGCGAGGCCGGCATGGTCTTCGTGTTCCAGGCCCCACCCTATGGCAGCCAGGAGTTCCGGCGCGAGCAGTTGTTTGGCGACATCTGGGGCGGCCCGTGGGACACCCCCGAGCCGGCCGGCAAGATGACGCCGGCCCGGCGGCAACTGGTCGCCCTCGGCTGCGGTGTGCCCCTGCCCGCGTCCGATCAGGTCGCGAAGGCACTACGGCAGGCTGCCGCCATCATCACCGAGAAGCGCACCTACGGCCCGCTCGTACCGGGCGAGGCCGGCCTGACCCGCCTGGCTGCAGACCTGCGCGACGCCTCCACGAGTCTCGACAGCGAGGCGGCCCGGCGCCTGTTGGCCTGGCAGCGCTTCCCGCGCCACTGCCTGATCGGCTCCCTCGGCCTGGCCTGCGATTTCCTGGGGGAGGCCGCCCTGGTGCTGCCTGACGACAAGCAGCAGGCATGTCAGGAAGCCCGGCTGCTGCTGCGCTCGACGCTGACGGCGCTGGACGCGAACTGGCCGCAGCTCACCGCCCCCGGTGAGGCCCTCACGCCCGCGCAGGCCGCGGCCTTCGCCCGCGCCGCCGACATCGTGGCCGAAGTCGCCGCCGCCGAGCGCAAGGCGGCGACGCTGTTCGCCACCATCGCGCGCTGACCCACGGCGCTGCACCGTAGCTCCAGGGCGGGGGGGCTGTCGATAGCCCACCGACAGACGCATATCACACCCCCACAGGCCGTCTCCTGGTTTGACCTTCAGTTGCCGGTGCCGGTGCTGGATGCCACGGGGGCCTTCCCGTCCGCAGGACGGTCGGTGGTGCTCAGGCTGGCGGCCGTTCCGTCCGCAGGACGGTTGGCGGTGCGCAGCACCGCCCCCCAGCCGGACGCTTCAGCGTCCGGGGCGCCCGGCCCCGTTGCTCCTCCTTGCGGTCGTTCGTGCCCGCGCCGGGCCTGCGGCCAACCGTCCTGCGGACGGAAGGCACGTCTGAGGGAAAGGGGGGGCGCTCCTTCCCCGGCGTTGAAACGCCGGGCTGAGGGGCGGTGCTGCGCACCGCCGAGCGTCCTGCGGACGCCACGACTTCCGCACCGCCGCGCCTCCGCGCCCTAGGCCACCAGCCGACAATCGAGAGTCACGCCCCCCTCTCCTTGCGTCTTGTCGTGGGTCGCGCTATCATTGGTGTGCTTGCGCCGCGCCGGAGGCGGGCGCAAGCATTTGCGTTCAGTTGCCTGGCAACTGCCGGAGGAAGCACATGCCTCAGTATGACAAGCTGCAGATCTACTTCAACGGTGAGTTCGAGCCCCTGAGTGAAGCCCGACTGTCCATCTTCGACCATGGCGTCATGCTCGGCGACATGGTCTATGAGATGACGCGCACCTTCGCCCACAAGCCGTTCATGCTCGACGCCCACCTGGACCGACTCATGGCCTCCTGCCGGTTCACCGGGATCAACCCCGGCCTGTCGCGCCAGGAGGTCGAGGAGGTCTCACTAAGGCTCCTGGCCCTCAATGAGCCCTTCGTGGAGCCGGAGGTGGATCTCTTCATCCGCCACGACATCTCGCGCGGGACCATGGCCCACTACGAGCGCTGCGTACTCCCGCCGCAGAAGCCGACGGCGCCCGGACAGGCCACGGTCATCATCGCCTGCATTCCCCTGATTGAGTACCTCGGCCGCGCTGCGGCGTACTTCGACGGCGGGCTGCACGCCGTCGTCCCGCCCCAGCAGGCCATCCCGGCGCGCTACCTGGACCCCAAGTGCAAGACGCGGTCGCGGCTGCACTACCAGATGGCGAACCTGCAGGCCCGACGCCTGGACCCGGAGGCCTGGGCCGTGATGGTGGATGAGCACGGCCACATCGCCGAGGGCACCAGCTCGAACTTCCACATCGTCAAGAACGGCGCGATCTACACCTCTCAGGGGCGCAACGTCCTGCGCGGGTGCTCCCGGCAGTACGTGGCGCGGCTGGCCGATCAGCTCGGCATTCCCTGCCACGAGGCGAACATCGAGCCGTACGACGTGCTGAATGCCGACGAGGCCTTCTTCACGGCCAGCTCGTACTGCCTCTGCCCGGCGACACGATTCAACTTCCAGCCGATTGGCGACGGCCAGGTCGGTCCGGTCGTCAAGAGCCTGCTGCGGCAGTGGAGCGAGAACGTCGGGGTGGACCTGGTCGCCCAGGCGAAGCTGATGGCGGAGCAGTACTGCTAGCGCGAGACGGAGCAGTCAAGGAGGCGGCCCTGCCAGTGCCGACCGACGGCGCGCGGGCGAGGCCGCCGGCGCTACTGGGGGGCGGTTTCCTGGCAGGGGGGCCTGCGGTACAGTAGCGTCAGCAGGAACCCGAGCCCCAGGAACGCCGCTGCCAGGTACAGCGCAAACACGAAGCTGCCTGACCGGCCGTTCACCCACTCCATCAGCATCGGCCCGAGCGCGCCCCCCGCCCCCCACGCCAGCAGTATCTTCCCGTACACCTGGCCCATGCAGCGCGTGCCGAAGGTGTCGGCGGCGAAGGCCGGCATGACGGCGAAGCCGGCCCCGTAGCAGCCGAGGATGTAGCAGCAGGCGAGGGTGAAGAGGACCGGGTGGGTGAGGTGCGGGAGGAGCAGGAACACGGGGATCTGGGTCAGGAAGAGGGCCAGGAAGGTGCACTTGCGGCCGATGACATCGGAGAGAGCGGCCCAGCAGATGCGCCCCAGGCCGTTGGCGAGCGACCCCAGGAGCACAATGGTCCCGGCCACGACCGCGGACACCCGCAGTTGCTGCTGCGCCAGCGGCGAGAGGTTGCTGATGAGGGCCAGGCCCGCCGTGACGTTGATGAACAGCAGCGCCCAGAGCAGGTAGAACTGGAACATGCCCAGGGCGCGCCACAGGTCGCATTCACGCTGAGGCGGGGCATCGGTCACAGTGGTGGGGGCCGCCGGCGGGTTGTTCAGCTTCAGGGCGGCCAGGAGCATGCCGACCAGGAAGACGCCTGCCGCGAGGTAGAAGGTGTGAGCCAGGCCCAGCCGGGGGATGAGCAGCGGCGCGATCTGCCCCATGACCGCCGCCCCCAGGCCGAAGCCCATCACGGCCAGGCCGGTGATGAGGCCGCGTTTGTCGGGGAACCAGCGCACGAGCACCGCAATGGGTGTAATGTACCCCAGGCCGTTGCCGATGCCGCCGATGACCCCGTAGCCCACCCACAGCAGCCACAGGCTGTTCAACTCGTCAGCCAGCCCCGCCAGGGCCGTGCCCAGGCTGAACAGCACGGCCGCCAGCAGCGCGACGCTGCGGCTGCCGGCACGATCCACGAACCGCCCCCCGAAGGCCGCCCCTAACGAGATGCAGACGATGGCGAGGGTGAAGGTCAGCGTGGCCTGCGTGTTCGTCCAGCCATGGGCGGCGAGCAGGGGCTTCTTGAAGACACTCCAGGCGTACACCGTGCCCAGGATGATCTGCATGGCGACGCCGGCCACAGCCACGTGCCAGCGCGGCATGGCGTTCGGCTCTCCGGCCTGTCCGCAAGCGCTCGGCGCTGCCACCGTCATTGCCTCCGTCTCCGGAACGGCCCGACACGTCGGTCAGCTCTGCGGTGCGTCCTGGCCTACAGCCCCAGCACCCGGCGCAACACCGGCTCCAGCCCCCGGGCCATGCTGGTGAAGCCGATGTCATTGGGGTGACTCAGATCCACCAGGCCGTCGCGGTCGTCCGGGCCCAGCAGGTCGAACCCCTCCACCAGCGTCAGGCGCGCATCGCCGGCGGCCTGCCGGGCGCCCACGACCTGCCGGATGACCTCACGCATCTGGCCGAAGCGCTCGTTGTGCTGCACCAGCTCGGTCTGCGACCAGATCGGGGTGATGCAGATGATCGGCGTGTCGGGATGCTGACGGCGGATGACGTCGAGGAAGGGGTCGTAGCGCGACTGGAACTCCTCGATCGTGGGGCAGTTCTGGGCCCAGTCCATGACGTAGCAACTGGCCTCGATCTCGGCCACGGCCTCGGCCAGCGCGGGCTCGCCGCGCCCGGCGCCGCTGAAGCCCAGGTTCACGAAGTCGAGGTTCAGCGCCCGGCTGACGATGGCCTGGTAGGCCATGCCGGCACGGGTGGCGCACCCGCCCTGCGTGATGGAGGAGCCATAGTAGACGACCGGCTTGTCGAGCGCGAACGGGCGCGGCGGCTCCAGCGTCGCCTCGTCATCCACCCCCAGAGCCATGATCTCCGCCGGCGCATACAGGCCGAGGTACAGGCAGTACTCCCGCCGCTTGCGCTCCATGCCGGTGAAGAAGGCTTCGCAGAAGTCCATCGCGTTCGTGGCGGGGAAGAGCGGGCGCCAGTACTCGCCGTCCACCCACAGGTCTATCCCCGCCTGCCCGGACCGGGGCATGTTGTTCATGTAGCCCAGCCCGTTGAAGCGAGCGCGGATCGCCAGGGCGGTGGTGTCGCTGATGAAGCGCAGGCGCGCGCCGCTGGTGTGCTGGGCCAGGCCCCACACGCTTGGCGGCACGGCGGTCCGCAGGCGCAGCGGCAGCCGCGCCAGGATGCCGTCCTCACGCCAGAAGGGGAGGCCGTTGACAGCGATCGGAGCGGAAGGGAAGGGAAGCCAGTTCATGCGGTGCCGCCTGTGCGATTGGTCGTGGTGGAGTAGCCGCGCCGGTACGCCCGACACCCCTGTCGGGCGTAGCGACATTCCCGGGCCCGCACGGCGGGCCTCCAGATGGCAGAAGGTCGGTGGGGCCCGCCGCACACGTGAGACCACGTGTGGTCTCGGCGGCACCCACCGACTCGTCGTTCCCGATGCCCGATTCCCGATTCCCGGATCCCGGACCCCGGTCCCCGGCCGTCAGTCTATGTTCGCCTTCATCCACGCCAGGCACTTGCGGTAGCCGACGCCGTCGCCTTCGGGGCCCTCGTACTCGGCGACCCACGGACCGGCGTAGCCGGCGCCCTTGGCGCACTCAACGGCCAGCTTGAGGTTGATCTCGCCCTCGCCCAGTGCCGCGCCGCGATAGGTCTCCCGCCAGCCGGTGCCGTCCTTCATGTGGGTATGGAGGACGAAGGGGG